>JAZFUB010000445.1:0-12933 GCA_036447015.1 Thermoguttaceae bacterium
ACTGCTTCTTCTTCTTCCGTACCGTCTCCCGAGCCCAACTGAGACTTGTACCGCTCGACCATCTGCTTCAGATCGTCCTCGCTCATCTGCGACAGATCCCCAATGCTGCCGAGCGAATCTCCACCTTTTCCCGAGCTGAGCAACTGTCTGTAAAGTTGCTCGACCTGCGCTCTCAGATCTTCCAGGCTCGTGCTCGAGTCAATCGTCACTCTGTCGCTTCCGCCTCCCCGGTCATTCTCGGCGTCGGCATCTCCCCGCTCACCCTGCGGGCCCATATCGCCGTCCCTAGACGTTTTTGATGAAGGCTCGTACGGGCTACTTCCGTAAGACGTGTTCGAGCTGTTTCCGGAAGACGTGTTCGAGCTACTGTCGTACGGCCCGTACTGCCGCAGCGTGACGATGAATGCGGCCCATTGGCTGTTTTGCAGGGTCTCCTCCAGTTCGAGGTACAACTGCTCCATGTCGGACTGGTTCAGGTCGATCTTTTCCTGACCGTCGGATCGTTTGTTCGTCTCGGCGCTGTGCAGCGTCAGATAGGCCGACCAGCCACGATCCATCGAACCTTCGAAGCTGTCGAGGGCGACCATGCCCGCGCCGGCCGATTCGTACGGATCGACCATCGTGTTGCGGTTGGCATCGCATCCCAACAGCAACTCGGGCGTCACGCCGCGGACCAGCAGCAGTTCTTCGACCGTTTCGAGCGGTCCGTTCTTCGGGGCGTAGGGTGAATCGAGCGATGCGTAATAGTCGATCTCGGCACCGTACTCGCGAGGTTCGTCGTCCGGGTCGATCCAGTCGAGGATCGCGTCGGCGATGTCTTCAGTCATGCCGGGCAAGCCGATGAGCCTGTCTCGCTGGCCGCTTGTGTCGGACCCGCCGCTCGTGTCGGACCCGCCGCTCGTGTCGGGCTCGATGCCCAAGAACGAGTCGAGTTGTGCGGACTGACTGGGCGTGCCGGACTCTCCCTCTTTGTCGGAGAGCAGCGTGTTGAGATTCAATCGGCTCGACTCGTCCTCCAGACCGTAGCGCAGGCCGTTGGTCGTTCCCGAGTCGGTCAACGGGGCGATGATCGTGAACCGTCCGAGGTTCCCACCTTGTTCGTCGCTGCTGACGACTATGCCGCGAAACTGCAGTTGGTTGTCGTACCAGCCGCCCGCTTCGACTTGCAGCATTTCTTCTTGCGACAGGAAGAGACGAGCCATTTCGACGCCCGAGTCGGCAATCGCCCGGACTTTGGCCCGTCGGGCCGCCAGGTCGGCCGCCTTCCGCTCGGTCAACATCAGTTCCGAGAAGGTGAAACAGGCCAGTGACAACAGGACGACCACCACGAGCACCAACACGAGCACCATTCCGCGTCGCCCGGGATCGTGACGGACTTCCAGCGACAATCGACTTTGGGAATCGTTTCCGCTCATTTGCTTCCCTCCCCGGCCATTGGTAGATGGACCGTCAGTCTGTAGACCATATAGTCAGCTTCCGAGAGCGTATCGGTTTCGTTGCTGCGAAGGCTGACCGGAATGATCCAGACGGCAATCTGCACGGCCTTGGGCAGATCCCCTTGCAGGGCCGAATCCCATTCTTCGATCCATTCGAGGCCGTCATAGTATTGAAACTCGATCGCAGCGACTTCCGGTGCGAGCGGTTCGAGCAACGACGCACTCGGATCGAGCAGTCCGCCGTCCGACGCCCAAAGGGCCGTGGCACGATCCTGTTCGCGGCGAACCAGCCCGGCGCCGCCCGGCACCGGTTCGGTCGTGGAGGTCGCCTGGGCCGTTGGATCGCTGTTGACGTAATAGGTGACCGTCTTGACGTCGCTGATCGGGCCGGCGATCTGTCCCTCGAGGCCGTCCGATACGGTTGCCACGCTGCCGAACTGATCGAACCGCGGAAGCCGGCTTGTGTCGAGTTGCAGTTGGTAGAGGTTGCCGTACAGACCGGGCGTCGTCTGGGGAGTTTCCGATTCGGCAAGGTCGGTCGGTTCCTCGTCGCCCATCGAGTCGGACGGTTCCTCGTCGAAGTTCATTTCGTCAGCGCCCATCTCGCTCGGGTCTGTTTCGTCGCCCGTCAACTCGTCGCCTTCTTCCGGAAACTCCTCCGACGCGGACTCGTTGGACGTCGACGCGCCGGAGTCCTCCGGCTCGTAGCGCACCGTGCTGCGCAGGTCGTCGGCGATTTGCCGCAAGACGGCCCGGGCCAGTTGGGCCTCTTCGACCTTGGTTCGGCCCGAGTCGAGCACGCGCAGATGGATGTCGATCGCGGTGCCGACGATCATCAGCACCAGCGACGAGAGGGCCAAGGCGAGCATGACCTCCATCAGCGTGAATCCGCGTCGACTATTCAATTCCCATGCCCTCCATTTCCGTTTCCATCAAGGTCTCGTCGACCGGATCGGGCATCCAGCGTACGAGCGAGAAATGGACCGGCCGTTTGTTCTCGTCCATTTCCTGTACGACGGTGACTTCAACGGCCGACATCCCTGCCACCTCGGTCGGTTGCACGTCGATCGAATAGAGCCACACGATGGACCCGTCGCCGACGACCTCCTCGAACTCGGTGTCCGAGACCGACATCGCGGGCAACAGACCGGCGGTGACTTCCGCCAGCTTGCTCTCGCACAGCAATTGGGCCTGGGCCGTGTCTCGGGCGATCCGGGCGTTTTGCAGCCCCAGCCTGGCCAACTCACCCAACACGGCGAGCGAGCCGGTCAGGATGGCCAAGGCGAGGATCACTTCCATGAGTGAAAACCCGTCGCGTTGGACTCGGGTGGTTTTCACGGCAGCGACTCCCCGTCGGAACCGGCGTCGCCGACGCGGACCACGCCGGTCAGGCCGCGCAGCGAGAGTCGAATTTGGCGACCGTGTTTGTTCTTCATGACCAACTTTGCCGTCGAGGTGGTGCCATCGGGATAGAAGACGATCGGCTGGGACCAATTCGCGGCCGTGGATGAAGCCGTTGCGGAGGCGTCGCTATCGATGCCCAGCATCGTCGCTCGGCTGTCCGGCTCGATTTCTCCGGCCACGAAGGTCACGCCATAGGGCAAGAGCCGTTCGATCAATTGGGGTGTACCGGTAACGCCCGGCCGGCCCACGCTCTGTTCGAGCGACGCGTCGGCCGTGGCCATCAGGTCGTCGCGTCGCTCGACCTGATATCGATCCCCCTCGATCGCATAGCGAAAGACGTAAACGGCGCCGTCATCCATCGCGTCGATGCGTGCCCTGCACCATTGAATGCGGATCCGGTCGGCCGATTTTTTCAGCCGCTGATTGGCGAACGGCTTGTTCATCACCGGCCACACGAACGAGGCAATGATGACCAACAGGCAGAGCGTCAAGAAGACCTCGATCAGGGTGAAGCCCTGCCGGTCGTCTCGTGCGGATTGGCGTCGATAGGCGATCACGGATCGTTACTCCTCGAGCCAGTTGCCGATTTCGTCACCCGTGCCGTCGGCCCCATCGGGACCCAGCGACCAGATGTCGTACGAATCGACGTTGTAGGTGCCGGGCGCTTCGTACCGATACGGGTTGCCCCAAGAGTCGTTGGGGATCGGCTTTTCCATGAGCCGGACCCACTTGTTCGGTTGGGGGATATCGCCGGGCGGCTCGCGCAAGGCCTGCAATCCCTGCTCGCTGGTCGGAAACATGTTCTGTTCCATGTAGAACATGTTCAACGGAGTGTCGAACATGCTGATCTGGGCCTTCGCGGCGCGGATGTTCGCCTGATCTTGCAGGGTCGTGTAGGTGCCGACCACCAGCGATCCCAGGATCACGAGGATCACCAGGACCAGCATCACTTCGATCAGGGTAAAGCCGCGACGGTGGCGTCGACAGTGGCGTCGACAATGGCGTCGGCGGTGGACGTTTCTCATCTTTGGGGTTCTCATCTTTATGGGCCTCCTAAGGGAGTTTTGGGGAAATCATGGCTTCGTGATGACGCCTCAGTGCGGGCCGAGGGCCTACAACGTCTGACTCATCCTCATCATCGGCAACAACAGGGCGATGACGACCACCAGCACGACGGCGGCCAGGCTGGCCAACAGGATCGGCTCGATCATCCGTACGGCCAGGTCGAGCCGTCGCCAAGTGTTACGCTCCAGGTTATCGGCGATCGTCAACAACACGTTTTCCAGATTGTTCGATTGTTCGGCCACGGCGATCATTTCGATCACCGTGGGCGGAAACTGCCCGCTGGCATCCAGCGGCTTGGCCAGCGTCTGACCGGCCGAAATGTTTTCGGTGGCCTCCCCGATCGCCGCGGTAAGCACGCGGTTGACCGTCGCCACGCTGGAAATGTCCAACGAGCGGAGGATCGGTACGCCGCTGCGCAACAACGTTCCCAACACGCGGCAGAATCGGGCGACCGCCAGGTTGAGGAAGATCGGCCCGATGACCGGCAGCCACAACTTGGTGCGATCCTTCCACAGGCGGCCTGTTTCCGTTCCCACCCAGCGGCGCAAGTACCAGACGCCTCCCGCGGCGGCGATCAACATCCACGGGCCCCAACGGCCCAACGCGGCACTGCTCCACAACAGCCAGGTCGTCAGCACCGGCAGTTCTCCCCGTTCGGCGAGCCGGGCAAAAAGGACATCGAATTTCGGGACCAAGAAGATCATGATCGCCGTCACGACCAGCAACCCGAACACGGCCAGGCAGACCGGATAAACCATCGCACCGATGGTTCGTTTCTTGAGATCCTCCTGGGCTTCGGTGAACTGGGCAACCTGAGAAAGGGCCTCTTCCAGAAAACCGCCTTCGCCGCCCGCACTGACCATGCTGATCGGCATTTCGCCGAAGACGCGTTCGAATCGGGCCATCGCCTCGGACAGCGTCGATCCGTCCTCGACATGACGGTGAACCTGTCCGAGAACATGCTTCAGCCGCGAATGGGACGTTTGGTTCCGCAAAACTTCCAACGCTCGAAGCAGCGGCACGCCGCTTTGCAACAAGTCGGCCAATTGGGCGTAGGTGTTGGCCAGAAGTTGGGCCGGCACGCGGCGAACCCGCTTGTCTTCGATCACCGGCGAATCGGCACGCACCTCGATCGGAAACAGCGATCGAGAAGCCAACGCACCCATCGCGTCGCGCTGGTTATCCGCCGCCACGGTACCGGTGACCTTTTCACCGGACATCTCTCGGGCAATGTAGCTGAACTCGGGCATGGAAGACCAGGATGAATTGCGATTGGTGTCTGCGTAGTGAACGTGTGTAGCTGGATTCGCAAGAATTCAGGCGAATGTGACGACGCCTGAATTCTTGCGAATCCAGCTACGCCCCATTCACGATTCCTTCTCCTTCGCGCCGATCATCCTCACGGTGTTTCCTTTGCTAACGCGAATGATTTCGTCGACGGTCGTGCGGCCGTTGAGCACCTTCAACCAGCCGTCGCTGCGCAGCGTCCGCATGCCTTCGGCGACGGCCGCCTTCTCGATACTCCACGTATTGGCCCGATCGTGGGCCAACTGGCGGATCTTCTGCGTCGTGACGAGCAGTTCGAAGATTCCCAACCGGCCGACGTAGCCCACTTTCCGGCAATGACGGCAACCGACGGGGCGGTAGATCGTCGCGCCCTCCTCTAAGTATTTCATGGGGAAGTCGTCGGGCAAGTCCCCGGCGGCGGGCTCATAGGGCTCTTTGCAGTGCTCGCAGAGCGTGCGGACCAGCCGCTGGGCCATGATCGCCTCGACCGTGCTGGAAACCAGAAACGGCTCGACACCCATGTCGACCAGCCGCGTGTAGGCCCCGGCCGCGTCGTTGGTGTGCAAGGTGCTGAACACGAGATGCCCGGTCAGCGATGCCTGGATCGCGTTCTCCGCCGTTTCGAGGTCGCGGATTTCGCCGATCAGCACGATGTCGGGGTCGTGACGCAAAATGGCCCGAAGCGAGTTGGCAAACGTCAGACCGATCTTCGCGTGGACCTGGATCTGATTGATGCCGTCGAGTTGGTATTCGACCGGGTCCTCGGTCGTGACGATCTTCGTCGAACCGCTGCGAATCTCCAGCAGCGAACTGTAGAGCGTGGTCGACTTTCCCGAGCCGGTCGGGCCGGTCACCAGAATGATTCCGTGCGGCAATCGGATCAGTTCCCGAAACGTCGCGTACAGGTCGTCTTCCATCCCCAGCTTCTGCAGCGAGAACTCCATGCCGCCTTTGTCCAACAGACGCAGCACGATGCCTTCGCCGTGGATCATCGGAATGACCGACACGCGGACGTCGACCTCGCGGCCGGCAACCTTCAATTCGATCCGGCCGTCCTGGGGCAGCCGGCGTTCGGCGATGTTCATTCGGGCCATGATCTTCAGGCGGCTGATAATGGCGGCCTGAAAATGGCTGATCTCCGGCGGAATCGGCTGCGGATGCAACACACCGTCGATCCGGTAGCGGATATCCAGCCCGACGCGTTGCGACTCGATGTGCACGTCGCTGGCACGCAGTTCGATCGCTTCGAGCAGGATCTCGTTGACCAATCGGACGACCGACGGTTCTTGGGCCATCTCCGACAGTTCGGAGCCGTCGGATTCGACCTCGTCGAGCAATTCGACCCGATCGTCGCCCGACTGGGCCAAGAGCCCCTCGATCGTCTCGCTACCGACGCCGAGATGGGCCTTGACGAGCTTGTCGATCTCCGCCCGCCCGGCCAAGACCGGGACGACCGTCGAGCGAGTGACCACGCTGAGTTCGTCGAGCGGATAGAGATTGAACGGATCGCTGGTGGCAACGACCAGTGTGCCGTTACTGCGGCTGACCGGAAAGATCATCTCGCGGTGAATGAACTTCTGTGGAAAGTCCTTCAGCAGCGACAGGTCGACGTCCGTTTCGGACAGATCGATGAACTCCAGCCCGACCTCCTCGCCCAAGGCCTTCAGCGCCACCTCCTCGGAGATGAATCCCAACTGGACGGCCGCCTGGTCGAGCCGCGTACCGTCGGCCTGGGCATCGCGCGACAACTTCAGTTGCCCCTGGTCGAGAAGTCCTTTGTTCAGTAGTATTTCGCCGGCTTCCATGAAGTGTTCCGTCGAGGGTGGGGAGCGACCTGGGTCGCCACGGGGTGTGGGGGCAGGGCATGGTGAAACACCCTATCCCCAGCATAAAAGCTGCCCCCCTTGACGTCCAGATGTTGTTGCAGCGAATCTGCCGAAAACACCCCGAACCGGTCAATTATACCGACTCGGGGTGCGATTCCTTCTTGTAGAACTCAGTCAGGGAGATCGCCACCCCCTCAATGGTTGGTGTTTGTCGTTGTCGTAACTTGCGAAGTGGCCGACTTGTTACCGAGGGGGGCGGCTGCCACGGCCTCGGTCGCCTCCCCCTTCCCCGCCGGGTCGTCCGCCGCGGCCACCCCGTCCAAAGCCCTGGAAGAGATCGCTTATCGAGAGGTCGAAGGGCTTGCCGGTCAACTCCTTCCAGGTCTCCTGCTGGGGTGGGGTCAGAACGGTATCGACCGCTTCCTTCAGGGCGTCCTTCTGCACCTGGCGAAGTTTGTCCATCCGCTCTCTCATCTGGGCCATTCGGTCTTCACCGCTAAGATCTCCGCCGCCGCGGATGCCTTCCATGGTTTGCTGCGACTTCTCTTGCATCTTCTCACGAATCGCCACAAGTTTTTCGCCTTGACCGGGGCTAATCTTGAGTTTTTCGATCACATCGGGCGAACCGAGGGCGTTGAAGCCGCTCATCTGCAGTTGGATCTGATTGAGTCGGGCCATCTTTGACTCGGAGAGGATGATGGAGAGCTGTTTGGCTCTTTCCTCGCCCATCTTCTTCATTTCCGCCTGGCGCTCCTCATCGCTCATTTCCCGGAATCCGGCAAAACGCTCGCGCATCCCTTCCCGATTTCTCTCGTCCAGTGTCTGGACTTGCGCCCACTCTTCTTCGGTAACGCCCACCTCGGTGCGAACCTTCTCGACACGCAGCAGTTGAGAGGTGCCAACTTGGAAGCCACGACCGCCGCCGGGTCTCCCGCCCTGGCCGCGGTCGCCCTGGCCGCGGTCTCCGCCACGTTGCGGCCCGCGCTGCTGCGCTTCGGCAGTGGCAATCGCCATGACGGACAGGCCGACGAGGGCCATGAAAAGAATGCTTCGAATTCGGGTCATTTTGGGCTCCTTCTGGAAACGAACATAGTAACTATTGGTTAGGTGCTTACACTCCGGGGGGGCAATTGGTCTGTCAGCCAAGCAGTGCAGACTCGTCTGCTAGATAAAACACCGGCACGAACCCAAAGTTTCGCCCCACCGGGAGGCCTGACTGCGGAACCATTCGGCGCCGCCGCGGTTGAATAGATAGTGGTTGAATAGATATACGGCACACCCAGGCGGTTTGCTGTTTGAAAGAATTCGCACGGCCGATTAGAATGTACAGTATCGGGCTGAGTTCGTGCCGCTTCCAGAGAACCCCCTCTTCCAGTCCGTTTTCCTTCTATTCACTCATTCCAACGCGACGCGAGCTATCAGAGCCGCTCGCTCGCAAAGGTGGTAGACGATGGGCATGACATGGAAACTATACGCAGGAACCTGCATTGTGGGTCTTGTGATCGGCTTTGCCGTCAGCAGTGAGGCCTTGGCACAGGACTATCGTCGCGGTTATGGACGGCCCGGTGGAGAGGGTTTTCGTTCCGGACCACCGGGTGGGGGACCAAGTCGCGGCCCGTCGGATGGTGGGCCAAGTCGCGGCCCGTCGGGTGGGGAATCAAGTCGTGGCCCGTCTAGCAGTTCCCAGAGTTCGGCAGACCGATACGCAGGCTTTCTGCAAGGCCTCGACACGAACCACGACGGGCGGATCGACGAAAAGGAAGCCGAGGGCCGGCGCCGGTACTTCGTCGAAATGATGGCCCGACGGGCCGGTATCGAGGCCAAGTTTCCGATCTCCGTCGACAAGCTCCGCAAGGGCTTGGAAGCTCAGGGCAGTTCCAGCGGATCGCCGTGGGGTGGTTCGTCGCGCGGCAATGACGACAAGAAGGATGAGAAGAAGTCGGAGTCGGACGCCGAAGAACGGCTGGTGCCCGGTTTCGGCGTCGACGCGGAATCGACCGTGGCCGAGGTACCCAAGTTCGGCATCCGCATCGAGAACTCGTCGTACGTCGCCACGAGGCTCGCCTCTTCTCGCTCTCCGTCCGGCAGCGGTTCGAAATCTTCTTCGGCGAAGGGTGCGGACGAGAAGATCCAACGTTGGGCCGAGGGGTTGATCCGCCAGTACGACCGCAACAAAAACGGCAAGATCGATCGCGAAGAGATGGGCGCAGTCAAGGACGAATACAAGAAAGCGGACCGCAATCGGGACGGCGTGATCACGCGCGAGGAGATGACCGCCGGATTGGTCGAGTACTCTCGCAAACGGGCGGCAAGTTCCGGATCGAGTTCCGACGGCAAGGCTGGTTTCACATCGGGAGCGAATCGTTGGGCCGACCGCAATTCGTACCGTTTTCTTTCTCCGCTGGAGCGGTTGCCCGAGGGCCTGCCCGACTGGTTCCTGTCGAGCGATGCAAACGCCGACGGCCAGATCACGTTGGCCGAGTACGCGACCGACTGGTCAACGCCTCAAGTGGCGACGGCCAACGTGGCCGAGTTCGGCCGATTCGATCTCAACCGCGACGGGATAATTACGCCGAAGGAGTGCATTGCGGCGGAAGAGGCCGGTGATTTGGCGGTCGCTGCGGCCGGCATGAGCGGAAGCCCGACAGCGATGCCCTCGCGAACGATGCCGTCACGGCCGGCCACGCCTCGACCTCCGACGCAGAGCACGCCGACCAAGACTTGGACCGGATGGTAGTTCCGTCACGTTATCGGGCAAAGGGCTCGAAGACCTGCCCAAGCGCGTCGATCTCGGCGGCGTCGGCGGGCAACAGCGGGCGGCGTGGTGGCCCGACGGGTCGGCCCGTGATCTGGCAGCCGGCCTTGACGAACTGAGTGTACTTCCCGCCACCTTCCATCATGGCCAGCACGGGCAGCAGCCGATAGTAGGGCTCGCGTGCGGCGATGAAGTCTTGCTTTCGAACGGCCAAATCGTAGAGTTCGACGTGTTCGCGCGGCAAACAATTGGCCACGCCGCCCACCCAACCGGCGGCACCCAGGACGAAACTCTCCAGAGCCGCCGTATCGCAACCGCAGAAGACGGTAATCTTCTCACCGCATCGGCGAATGATCTCGCTGACCCGGGAAATGTCGCCGCTGCTTTCCTTCACGTACTGTACGTTGTCAAGCTCGGCCAACCGTACGATCAGGTCGGGAACCATATCGACGCCCGTTCTGCCCGGATAGTTGTAGAGCATGATCGGGATGCCGATCGACTCGGCCACCACGCGAAAGTGCTCGAACAGTTCGTCCCGGGTCGGCAAGGAGTAGTAGGGTGCGGCCAGGAGAACGCCCGCCGCGCCGAGCTGCTCGGCCTGTTGACAGAAGCCGACCACGTCGCGTGTCGCCCCCGCATTGGCGCCGGCGACCACGGGCACGCGACCGGCGGCGGCCCGGATCACGGTTTTCAGGACGTCAGCCCGTTCTTCGGCATCGAGCGCATAGTATTCTCCCGTACTGCCCAGCGGGATGACACCCTGGACGCCCCCTTTGTCGATCAGGCCGTCGACGAAAGGTGCGAGCGTGGCATGGTCGATCTTTTCGTCCGGTGTCATGGGGGTGACCAGTGCGGGAAAGATTCCGTTGAACTTCGCTGACATCGATCCGAACTCCTCGGTTGATAGTGTTTCGCAGGGGCTGTGAACGGCGCCGCGGCATCCGGAAAGGGAGCCCGACAACTCGTCGATCAAGCGGAAAAGGCCATTCTAGGAGAAGTCGTCCGACGGGGCAATGGGCTCTCCGCAATGGGTGCCCGCTGAATTGGAACCACCGGTGGACGCAGATAAACACGGATAAGAAGGGGTGTCTTGTGAACGTGTTAGGATTCAGGGTTCCAGCTCCATGAGCAGTTGGATCAACTCGGGCAGCGAGTCGGCTTCCATCTTCTTCATCACGGCAGCCCGCCGAAGTTCGACGGTTCTCAGACCGACGTCCAGTCGGGATGCGATCACCTTGTTCGGTATGTCCGCCTTGATCTGATCCAACACGTCGCGTTCCCCGGGCGTGAGTCGGGCCAGCCGGCTCTGCAACTCATCGCGCCGAGATCGGCTTTGTCGCTGTTTCCTGTGCGAATCGATCGCATCGCGAATGGATTGCCACAGATCCTCGCTCCGGCACGGCTTCTCCAGCATGGCCACGGCGCCGGCACGCATCGCCCGCATGGCGGTGGAAACGTTGCCGTAGCCCGTAACGACGATCACCGGCAGTGCGACGTTTTCGGTCCGGAGCTTCTCTTGCAGATCGAGGCCGCTCATGCCGCCCATCTTCATGTCGGTCACGAGGCAGCCCAATCGCTCACGGTCGAACTGGTCGAGGAATGCTTCGGCCGACGCATAGGCCTCCACGTACATGCCTCTCGACTGGATCACGGCGGTAGCGGACTCTCGTGCGGCCGGATCGTCATCCACGACAAACACGGTCGTCTTGTCGCACATACTCGGGCTCCTGTTGTATTCTTACGGGAAGTGTGAAGGAAAACGTCGTTCCCTGGTCGGGGTTGCGGGTCGCTTGCAGTCGGCCGTCGTGGTCCTCGACGATCGACCGGCAAATGGCCAATCCCATGCCCATCCCGTCGTCCTTGGTCGTATAGAAGGCGTCGAAGACGCGGTCCAATTCCGCCTGGGTGATCCCTTTTCCCGAATCACGCACGGCGACGCGAATTTCGTTGTTCTCGCTGAGGGAGGTCTCGACCGTCAGGCGGCGTTGTTCGGTCGGCATCTCGCGCATGGCATCGATCGCGTTCTGCACGAGGTTGGCGATGACTTGTTCGATTTGGATGCGGTCCATCAGCAGCGAGGGCAGCGATTGGCCTATGCTGAGTTCGATCTGCACTTGATAGAGGCGGGCCGTACTTTCCATCAACTCGACGACGTTGGCAACCAGGTCGTTGATGTTGGCGGTGGACTGCTGTGGTTGAGTCTTTCGGACGAACCGATTCAGACGGCGAATGATTTCGCCGGTGCGGCAGGCCTGCAACGAAATCTTTTCGAGCCAATCGGGTATGGCGCCGAGGTCCTCGCCGCCATGAGCGGCCAGGCATTCCTGGCAGGCGGACGCGTAATTGGTGATCGCGAAGAGCGGCTGATTGATTTCGTGGGCCAATTCGGCGATCATTCCACCCATGGTATTCAGACGCCCCACGTGTGCCAACTCGGCCAATCGTTGTTGCGCCTGGTGCTCGGTCCGCTTGCGCTTTGTGATGTCGATATTCATCCCCAGGATGCCACAGACGCGCCCGTTGTCGCGAATCGGGACGATGATATTGTGGTACGTTGCCTTCCGCCCATCATGGGCGAACTCGACTTCCCCCTCAACCCTCTCGCCCGCGAAGGCGCGGCGATTGTTGTCGAGCCAAAGCGCCAAGCATTTCTCGTCGGTCGCAACATCCTCAGGACGTTTTCCAACGATATTCCCCCACTGCCGTCTACAGTGAGAGTTCTGCCGGTCATAGCGGCCGTCTTCGTCGATGGTGAAGAAATCGAACGGCATGTTTTCGATCGTTGCGTGCAACCGCGTTTCGCTTTCCCTCAATGTCTGCTCGACATGCTTGCGTTCTTCGATTTCGTCACGCAGACGCTGATTGACGGCCGTCAGTTCCGCCGTCCGTTGCCCGACGCGAGTTTCTAACTCGTCATGCGCCTTTTGCAGCGCTGCTTCCGCCTTCTGCCGCTCGACGATATGGTCCCATTGCTGCAACGTTCGCTCGACGACACGATGCATCTCGACCAGTGTGTCGGCCGACTTGACCACATAGTCCATCGCGCCGGCCTTCATGGCCTCGACCGCGTCGCGTTGCTCTCCATGGGCCGTGCTGACGATGACGGGGAACGGCAGTTGCGTGCCGTCGGAAGGGAAGAGTTCCATGCCCCGGCCGGCGG
>JAZFUB010000446.1:0-5782 GCA_036447015.1 Thermoguttaceae bacterium
CTGGATCGACCAGCGGATGCTGTCGACGAACTGCTGGCAGGCGAGCGAAGCCAGCACCCAGGCCGCCAACAGGACGGAGATCTTCCAGTGAAAGACCTCGTCGACGCCGCCCGTCCGCCAATGAAAGTTCACCATTTCGATCGCATAGAATACGGAGAACGCCCCCAGCCGAGAGGCCAGAGCCGGCTGTCGACGGGCCCATCGCCACAGCCGCTGGCCGGCATGGGGGGGTCGCACCTCCAGCGTCTCGCCTCGGGCAAAATGTTCCAAGTCGTCGGCCATTGCGCCGGCCGAGCCGTATCGGTCGTCGGGCGACTTGGCCAGGCACTTCAGACAGATCAGTTCCAGTTCTCGCGGAATGCGCGAATTCAGTTGCCTCGGCAGCGTCGGTTCGCGGCCGAGCACTTCGAGCAACGTGTCCAGAGGGGTCTCAGCTCTGAAGGGGGGCCGTCCGGTGAGAAGCTCGTAGAGGATCGCTCCGAGGCTGTACACGTCGACGGCCGGGCCGATTTCGCCGTGGTTTCCGGACGCCTGCTCGGGGGCCATGTAACTGGGGGTGCCTGCGATCACCCCGGTGGCCGTCATTTGGCTGTCGCCTGCAAAGACCTTGGCCAGCCCAAAATCGGTCACATACGGCAGTTCCTCGCCGTCGAGCAGAATGTTCGACGGTTTCAGGTCGCGATGCACGATGTCCTGCTCGTGCAGATGGTCGACCGCCCTGGCGATGGCAACGAGCAGCCGTACGGCCGACTCCACACCGAGAAGCCCTCGTGCGATCCGCTCGGCCAGGCTTTCCCCCTCGATCAGCTCCATGGCGAAGTAGTCTTGGCCGTGGAGCTGCCCGACTTCATGAATCGGCACGATATGCGGATGACGAACTCGGGCGGCCGCTCTTGCCTCGGCCTGAAATCGCCGGACGTGCTCGGCCGACGCCAGATGGGCGCTGAGGATCATCTTGATGGCCACGGTCCGGTCGAGCCCGGTCTGCCTCGCCTTGTAGACCACACCCATGCCGCCGCGGCCGATTTCGGACAATAACTCGTATGGGCCGAACTCGCGAGGCAGATTCCCCATCGCCGGTTCCACTGCCGTGTCCATCGGCGGCTCGATTGCCATCGTTTCGCTCTGGTCATCCCGTCCGCCATCCGTCGATCGGGGGGCCAACCCCTCGAGAGCCTCCAAACAGTCCAACGCCGAGGCCAACTGCGGATGCTCGCGCAACATCTCCTCTCGGTGTGGTGCGACACCGGCCTGAAGTCGGGCCAGATAGTCGTCCAGCAGTTCGAGGATTTCCTGATCGTCATCCTGGTCGTTCGGCTCGTTCAATCTTCGTCCTCTTCCGGCGGGTCCCCCATGGCTGCCTGCAACTTCTTGATTGCCCGCATCCAGAGCATCTGGACGGCCGGCCGGCTGCGATCCATCCGATCGGCCACTTCGTTGAACGGCAGCCGCTGCAGGTTACGCAGCAGGATGACCTCTTGATAGTCGGGGGGGAGCTCGGCCATGGCGGCGGTGGCTCGCAATTCGTTGTCGAACTGGAGAAACACCTGGCTGGGCGTGGCGCCGGGAGCGGCCGGCTCCGGGGCCCCCGACGTGTGGCTGTCGGCCGGATCGCGAAATCGGACCTCACGGCGGGCTTCCCGCTTGGCCGTACCCCGATAGTGGCGTACGAAATCGGCCGCGTTGTGCGACAGAATCTTGCGCAACCAGGCGAGCCATTCCCGCTCCGAGCCGCCCTGGAATCTCGCGAAATCGCGATGCGCTTCGAGCATGGTCTGTTGAACCAGGTCCGAGGCGTCCACCTTCACCCGAAGCCACGTCTCGACCTGGCTTCGGGCAATATATCCCAGATAGCCGCGGCAGAGCTCGAAGAGACGGTCCCGGGCCTCGCGATCACCCGACCGGGCCGACTCGATCAACTGGGAAACATCCGGCTTGTCTGCGTCGCTCATGGGCACGTCACCTCGCGCTGTAGTCGTGTCTACCCACGAGTCTACTCGGGCCTGCGAATGAAAGAAAGAGGCTCGGTGCATTCCCTCCTCGATCTCAAACGCCTCTTAGAACTCGTACAGGAATTACTTCCCTATTTGGCTATGAGCAGTGAGCTTTGAGCTATGAGAAGTGGGAAAGCCCATGGCTCAAAGCTCACTGCTCAAAGCTCACTGCTCAAAGCTCACTGCTCAAAGCCAACACCCAAGAACTGAATCGGGAAGTTATTCCTGTACGAGTTCTTACGTTCCCTCTTCGACCACTTCGAAGCCGAGCGCCTCGATCATTCGGTAATCTTCTTCCGGCGTCTGGCCGGTCGTGGTCAGATAGTCGCCGACAAAGATCGAATTGGCCGGATAGAGCCCCAGCGGCTGGAGGCTCCCCAGGTGCATTTCACGCCCGGCGGCGATACGCAATTCACACTTCGGGTTCGCCATGCGAAACAACGCGAGCACCTTCAGGCAATACCGCGGGTTCAGCGTGGATTTCCCCTGCAGCGGCGTTCCATCGATCGGCTGCAGAAAATTGACCGGCAGCGCCTCGACCGACAGACGGCCCAGTTCCAGGGCCAAGTCGACGACGTCGCCGTCTTCTTCGCCCATTCCGACGATGCCGCCGCAACAGATTTCCATTCCGGCACGACGAATCGCCACGAGCGTATCGAGCCGATCCTGGTAGCTGTGCGTCGTGCAAATCCGTGGATAAAACCGTCGGCTCGCGTTGAGATTGTGGTTGATTCGATCCACGCCGCAGGCCTTCAGACGCATCGCCTGCTCCGCCGTAAGCAGCCCGGGCGAAAGACAGACCTTCAAGGCGAATTCCGCCTTGATCCGCGGCACGACGCGCTGGATCGTCGCCAACTCTTGCTCGTTGGGCGCCCGGCCGGAAATCACCGTACAGTACGTCTTTGCCCGACGCTCGGCCGCGATGCGTGCCCCGTCGAGCAACTTTTCTTCGCTGAGCAGATCGTACTTCGGTATCTCGGCTCGGGAAACGCGCGACTGCGAGCAGTAGCCGCAATCTTCGCCGCACTTACCACTCTTGGCGTTGATCAGAAAGTTCAAATGCACCCGGTTGCCGAACCGGCGGTAGCGAACCCGATAGGCGGCCGCCAACAGCTCGAGCAACTGCTCGTCGCCGCAGCGAAGTATCGAGATTCCCTCGTCGCGATCGAGTCGGTGCCCGTCGAGAACGGCCATGGCCATGGCGTGCCAAGGGCCTCGCATCGCTTGGCTTGCAGCGGCAACAAGGGAAGACCGCCGGTTCGTATCTGGTGGGCTGCTCATCGGCACCATTGTAGCTGCTAGCCGGTGGGCTTGCCCACCGTTGTTTGCAGTTGTCAGCCGGGGGAATCTGTGGCCAATATTATAGCTGTTCGCAGAGATTGATACCCCTTTCGGGCCGCTCGACTCGGGCCGCTCGACGCGAGTTCTTCAGGACCCGGCGTTTTTTTCTGCGAGACGCCAGGACACGTAACCTATTGCCACCAAAAGCATTTCCATCCTCTGACAGTAATATCACGAAGAATTTTCTACAATACATCGGACCAAATGCTTGCATTTTTCTCCTGTTCTGTTAAATTAACGAGTTGTATCGATTGAATGGGTCGTTATAGTAAGGTGAAATGACCCGGTTCGTGCGGCGTGCATGAGATAGAACGTATTTTTATCGTACTAACGGTATTGTCAGTTCTGCCAAGTGGAGAAACTCGTGAAGAAACACCCTGTGACGCTAATTAATCTTTTTGATTCCCTATTCTGGAGGAAGACGATGCGAAACCTACTGGTACTGCTCTTAGGAGCGATCATGCTGATCTGCACCGGTCCGGCGCAGGCAGAGTTGGTGGTCGAAGGCGACCTGATCGGCGCGGATGTTGGGTACAGGGCAAACCCCAGCTTTGGCGACCTGATCGACCCTCTGAACCCGGCTCTGGGTTTCAACGTCGCAGCGCCGTTCGCCGGCTCGACCACCTGGCCGGATCCCTTGGCTCCCGTACCCGGAAAGGTGACGCTCGTCGGTAGCGGGTCGGATATCTGGAACCAAGCAGACGGGTTGCATTTCGCTTATCAGTCGTTCTCCGGCGACGTCATCATCACCACGAAGGTGTTGCAATATGGGGATCCGAACGACGACAGTTTCTTCCAGCCTTACACCAAGATCTGGGATCCGGTGACCGGCGAGCAGGCAATTGAAACGGATCCGGTCACCGGCGAACCGGTCTTGGATCCGATCACCGGCGAAACGATTCCGCTCTGGAATACGGGCCTCAACGTTTGGGCGAAAGCCGGCCCGATGATCCGTGCCGGCACCCCGGACGCCTGGCAGGGACTCGATCTCAATGGCGATCCAACGTTCCCGCCCGATGGTGCCGATGCCAATGCCATGACCGTTCTGTCGAACAGGCAGGGCTTGAACAATCAGCGGCGTGAGAACTACAGCAACAGCACAACGCGCGACGCCCTCTACCAAGGCAGCCGGCGTGCACCCTATTTCGTGCGTCTCACACGCATCGGCGACCAGTACCAGAGTTCTTTTGCGCTGCCCGATGACGTCGATCCCTCCATCCCCGGCGAGTGGACCTTCTACCCGTCCTACGCCATCCCGGGCATCGTGGACGACGCCTACGTTGGCGTGGCCGTCACCTCGCACGACGTGAACCTCTTGACCAGGGTCGAATTCGAGCAAACGAACCTGGAAGTGATTCCCAAAATGACCTGGCTCGGTCAGCCGATGGCTGAGGGCGACTGGGACGGTGTGGGACCCGATTTTGGCGATCCCTTTGGAGAGGATCGGTTCCTCTGGACTCCCGCTGACGATGCCCTTTACTATCCCAACTCGAATCGGATCTCGGCAGTCATCCCCGACAGTCCGGTTGCTGCGGGCGAGCCGGGAGCCTATGTCGTTAACGTCGTCAATGCCCAACAAGCCTTTGCGGCCTCTGTGGGCACGAACTCGACGCTCAACGTCGGTGCGGGCGGAAGCCTGACTCTGGCTGTCGGTATCGACGCTGCGGCCGGTATCGTCGGTCTCGGTGGCGGCGGCTCGCTGACCACCGGTGCCGAACTGCCGATCGCCAGTTCCATCTTGAAACTCAATCTCGACGGCAGCGGCACACTGAACGCCGGCGGCCCGATCTCGATCGCTTCGGCCGGCGATAACGGCGCGAATCCCGGCGTGTTGACGATCACCGGCCCGGACGTGGTCACGTTCGTCGCATCGAACGCCGGTCTCGGAAGTACGCAGATCAACGTCCAGGACGGCTCGCTCAATGTGGCGGCCGCCGACCCGGCCAGTCCCACTCCGATCTACGGTGCCTTCAGCGTCGTGCTGAACAACGGTAACCTGTCGCTCTTCGGCAAGCCGGTCGCCACGGATCCCGACCAGCTCACGCATCTCGGTTACGACTTCAACGATTACTATGCCGAGGGCGAAGCCCTGCAACGGAATCTCGACGGCAACGGCGGCCTCTTGGCCGTGATGCCGACGAACGTCGTCACGTTGACCAACGGTCCGACCGACGAGGGCCTGGACTTCGACAACGACGGTCAGTGGCAGGCTTCCGGCTCGACGACCCAAGGCGATAACTACGCGAGCATATTCCTTGGAAACCTCATCGTCACCGCCCAAGACATCCTGGACGGCGGCAATTTCCAGTTCCAGTCAACGCGAAGCGACGATCGGGTCGGCATGTGGCTCGACGTGAACAACAACGGCGTCTTCGAGGGATCGAACAATTGGGCCGATCCGGACGACGACCATATCAGTTGGGAGCAGGACAATTCGCCCAAAACGG
>JAZFUB010000447.1:0-8723 GCA_036447015.1 Thermoguttaceae bacterium
CTTGCAGCCATTGTCTCTCGATGGCATTGTCGGGCCAGACGATCGTCACACGGTCGGCGCCTTCGGTGCCCTCGCCGCGACGTACGGTGATCTCCGTCGGGGCGAGAACCGCGGCCCATGTGTTCGGATCGTTTGTGTGTCCCATGCGGAACCGGAAGTCGACCTCCGAGAGCGTGCTCTCCTCCGGCAGGTCGAACACGTCGATCATGATGCCGTTGATCCCCCGGCCGTAGTTGGTGTAGTTGACCACCGAGGCCGTTTGGTCGGGCAACAGGGCCTGCTTGTCCGGGGCGATCGCGTTGTCGTCTTGGCCGTTGGGCGCCGGATCATTGCCGTCGAAATCCGAGCGGTTGTAGAAGATGTGCCGACCGACGACTGTGGCCTGGCTCAGCAGAACAGCGCCGGGCGTTGGACCGGCGGGGCCCCAACTCCCGCTGTCGGGACCCCAGAGCCGGGCGTCCAGACGATTGAGCGAATCACCCAGGCCGACGGCCGAAGGCGGCCATGGCAGATTGTTGTCGTAGCGGACAGCGTCTTCGAGCGTATGGGGAGTGAAGTCGGGCTCCTCCAGCGGCGGAGTGTCGGGCCGCAACAAACGTACCGACTCGCCGCCGTTGTCGAGGAAGCCCGTGTAGCCGCCCACCACGGCCGAGGTGTTGGCCGGATCGAGCCCGTAGGTTGTCGCGAAGGTTGCCCACTTGGCCGTATTGGTCGAGAAATCGAAGGGCAACACGACCAACGTGCTGCGCGGCTCGATCTGCATCCCCTCGGCAAAGTCGAACTTGATCCCGCCGCGAAACCGCCAATCGGCAAGCGGCACGGTTTCGCCGAGCGGGTTGTAGATCTCGATATATTCCAGGTCGCTCGGGTCGATGCCGCCGGGTCCGTCGGGGTCCGGCGGCATGTACATCAACTCGCTGATGACCAGCGGACCTACGCGCGGGCCCGGGTTCACTTCTCCCAGCGAGAGACTCTCCATCGGATACAGACCGGCCGTGCCGTTGGGCCAACGGCCAAACGATTCGTCGCCCACTGCACCGTCGAACTCGACATGGTCGACGAAATGGGTCAGGTTGCCGGCCGTATCTGCCGCCATCAGCCACACGTCGTCGCCGTGGGCCCCGTCCAGGGCAAACTCGTTCTCGCCGCGCACGTCGGGATCGGGATTCCATGGGCCGTTGGGGTTGAAGTCCGTTTCGTCGAACGTGACATAGGCACCGGGGGCAAGAACCGTGGCGTCGGGGATGCGGAACTTCTTGTAGTCGCCGTCGCCACCCGGATCGTCGACCCCGGGCCAACCCCACTTGTCGCTGAGATACCAGCCGCTGATGTCGATCGTTTGGTTGGTCGGGTTGAATAGCTCGATCGTGTCGAGGTTCGTCGGATTGCTGTGGCTGAGCACCTCGTTGACCACGATGCCCGGCACCTGGCCGGCGCCGGCATATGCTGGGCTGCCGCCGTACTCGCGACTGCTGTGCCAGTTTCGGCCGTCGTCGTAGTCGCCACTCGGATCGATCACCTCCAGCGAACTGCCCTTGCCGTCGGCCCGATCAGGCCAGTTGGCGTCGCCCGAATCGCCGTAGGCGAACTGCTGGATGGTCACCGGTCCGGCCATCAGATGGATCGAATCGCCGCCGTTGCCGAGCCCACCCGTGTAGTAGCCGGCCAGATTGACGCCGCCGCCGTAGCGCATCGTGAAGGCCTCGGAATTTCGGGCGACCACGACACGCTGGCCCGGCGCTAAGGACGTGACTGCGGCGGTCGAAAAATCGAAGACGATTTCGTCGGCCAACCGCGCGGTGATCAAGTCGAGTGTGAGTTGCGTGCTGGTGTTGACCAGTTCGATGAACTCGAAGTCGTCCTGATCATCGAAGCCGGCGGCCGCTTCTTCGCTGTTGGGCGGCGCAGGATGGTAGTGGATTTCGCCGACCCGCAGGTGATCTTCCAACGGGCGGTCGGAGAGGGTGCTTTCGACCGCGATTGAACTGGTGCCGATGGGGTTACCCTCGAAGTCGAAGGCCCCCAAGGTGATCGCGTTGGGGCCGGCGGCCAACGGGATCAACACCTCCCAACTCTTCTCGTCGGTCCAGGTCACGTCCAGCGGATCGCTCCAGACGGGTACGGGATCGGTTCCCAGTCGCAGCTTGATCTCGCGCACGTCGATCCACCCGTCGCCGGCGAGCGTGACCGACGTCTCTTCCACCGAGATCGGATTGCCTTGGTTGCTGGTGATCGCGAAGGTGACCGGCAGGATGGCCGCCCGGGCCGCGTCGCGGACTTGGGTCACGCGGTTCTGGACCTTGCCGACAATGTCGCCGCCGATGTTGGCGCCCAACGAGACGTAGTGATTGATCCAGGGCTCGATATACTCTCGCTTGAACGAGCGGTTGACCAGATCCCACATGTGTCCCCAGAAGAGGCGAAGGTTCTGCGGGATGTCGCGGATTTCGTCGAGCCGCGATGCCCCACCATTGTAGATCAGCGGCTCGGTGAGATTGGCCAGGTCGGCGTCCCAGTAGAGCGGAATGACCTTGCCGTCTTCGGGCCGGATGAAGATCCGCAGGTTCTTCGGGCGGCGGAATCCGTAGGTGTCCCAGTTTCCCAGGAAGGCCTGTGTGGCGTAGTGGCGCATCCAGAGATCGACGTCCATCACTTCGTTGGTCGCCTCGTACAGGGCGTCACCCGTGAGGTGGATCGCCTGGGCCATGTCGACGATCTTGCTGAAGTCGTCGGCCTGCCGGTGGTTCTTGATCAGGATCTGGCCGCGGTACGACTCGGGATTGTCGCCCCGATCGTGGATATCCTGGGCGCTGGTACCCGTGCTGGTCTTAATCGACTCCACGCCGGCCCCACCGGCGAGCGTCGGAAAGGTGATGTCGTCGAGTTCGTATTTCGTACCTTGGGTCCCATTGTCGAACTGCTCGTCGAGATACGCGTCTTCGTAACGCGCCAACTGCATGAGCATGATTCCGGTGTAGTAGGGTGACGTGACATAGGCGATATCGTCGTAGTGGCTCACGCTGCTGCCGCCGGCCCGGTTGACCATCTGCTTCATGTACAATTCCTTCGTCCCGCCGCCGCTGCGATCGAGCCGGAAGGAGTCGTGCACGCCGTAGAGCTTGTGCTCGGGGTTCAGGCGTATTTTGTCGCCGCTGTTGGGACGTATCCACCGGCTGCCCACCTGGCGGATTTCGATATCGTAAAAGGCTTCCGTGGCGTTGCGGATCACGGTGCCGCCCACATAGTTGTTGCTCATGCGATTTTCCGACGACCGAAGCTCAGTTCTGTCCGACGAGAGCAGCACCAGGCGGATTGTGTCGATCGGCCGGGTCGCCTCGTTGCCGACCTGGTACAGCGCGCGGCTGTCGCGCCCCGCGGCAGGGAAGTACGAGCGGAACCCCAGTGTGTCTTCCCCCTCGACGTAGAATTGCACCACGGTGCCCGACGACTGGGCCGGAATCGTTGCCGAATAGACGCCGTCGGTGTTGGCCGTCATCGGCTTGCTGCTCCAAGTCGTTCCGTCGATGCCGTACCAAAGGGTCATCGACTTCATGCCGTCCGTGTCGTCGGCCGACACGCTCACCGTGACCGACTGGCCGGCCGTCGGCAGCACCGGTGCATGGCCCAGGCCGTCGTAGGTCGGCCCGATGTTGGCCTGATAGGTCGAGTTGCGCTCGCCCGGCGTGCCGCTGAGTTCGGGCACGTCCAACTGGATCGTGTTGCCCATGCGTGTGAAGTAGAACCGGTTGTTGAGTTGGCTGTTGCCGCCGAGCCACTTCGCGCGGAACGAGATTTCGTACTCCTGGCCGTCCTGGATCGGCGTGTTGCCCACAAACGTCGTTTCCACGTGGTCGTGGATGTGTTGCTGCGGGCCGGCGGCCACGACGTGGAGCACCTGGTTGCCCGGGACGTCGGTGTCCGCTTCGACCAGGCCGCTGTGGGTGCCGATCAACCGGTACGTTGCCGGTGGCTGGCCCGGCGTGTCGGCCTCGAAATCGCGGTTCTGAATCATCTGCTGGTTGGTGCCGCCCGGGCGGAGCACCACGCTGACGTCGTCCATCAGAAACTCGCCCGAGTCGAGCAACCCGAAGATAAACTCGTTGTAGACCGTCGAAACTTCCAACGGCTCCTCGGACACGCCACGGACCTTATAGAGCTTCCACTCGGACCTCGACGTTTCGTCGCTGGCGGCCCAGGCCTCGCCCTTGGAGTTGTCGGCATCCGGATTGCGCAGTTCGAGGCTCGATCCGCCGCCGTCGGCATACTCGGGCCACCGGCCCCGCTCGTAGTAATGGACCTCGTCGGCCGGGTTCTTCGCCGGGTCGACCAGCACGACGTTGTCTTCCTTGTTGCTCAGTCCTCGACCGAAATTGCCCACGATCCGGACGCCGGGATACTTCCCGCGCAAGGCGGTCGCATCGGCGGCGACCACGAGGTACTCGTCCGGGTCGATCATCGTGCCGGGTTCGAACTCGTAGTCGATCGCATCGGCCAGTTTCCACTCGCCCAGGTCGACCGGTTCGCCGCCACGGTTGTACAACTCGATCCACTCCTCGGACGATTCCACCATCGGTGTACCCGGAGTGCCCGGCGAGATGAGGGTGCGGGCTTTCAACTCCAGGCCGAAGACCACGTCGCTGCTGCTGGTGTTCTGCTGGTGGACTTCGACCGACAAGCGGTTGGTCCCGATGACCAGGGCGTCGGTGGGGATCGACGTCGGGCCGACCCATTTGGCGTTGCTCACGCCCGGGCCGGAAAGCGTTTCGGAGTGTACCGTTCCGCTGTTCATACGATAGCGGGGCAATTCCACGCCGTTGAGATAGAAGATCGCCCCGTCGTCGATGATGTGGCGCACCTGCAGGTCCACATCGTTCAGATCGCCGTTGAACTCGAACTCGGTCTCGAAGTAGTGGGTGATGATGAAGGGGGTGATGCTTCTGGGATCGGGAAACGGAGTTCGTATCGGCTCGGGCAACGCACTGGGCTCGTAGCCGAACACACCCGCCCCTTCGAGCCAGTGGTCACCGTCGACCGGGTGCACGGTCCGGGCCCAACCGGCCGGCAGGTCGTCGTCTTGGCGGTTGTAGCGCCACGTGGTTGTAGCATCGATGGCCAACAGCGTCGTGGTCTGGTAGGTCGACGGCGTGCCCGGTTTGGCCAGCGTGGGAGTCGCATGGTACATGATCTCGTTGATCACGATCTCGTCGTGGAAATTGAACGCGTTGGGCTGGCCCGGCGTCGGCTCGGCCGGATAGAGCCATCGACCGTCGTGCTGCGCAGAGTCTTCCTGCGGACGTCCCCGCAGGCGTCCCGTCACGCCGCGGGCGTCGACCAATTGTCCCTGATCGGGCGTATAGAAGAACAGTTTCGCTCCGTCGGCCGGATGGAAGCCCAACTGCTGCTGCGAGACGGCCAGCAACTGACCCGGATCGAGCATGCCGGGGGGAAACACGTAGGTTCCGCCGGAGGTGCCGGTCGCCCTGAGCACGAACCCGTCGAGGTCCAGCGGTTCGGTGCCGATGTTGGCCAATTCGACGAAGAACTCGGCATCGTTGGCCGAGGCGACCTCGTTGAAGACCAGCGCCAGCCCGTCCACGACCGGATCGGGCTGCTCGACGATCAGCCCCGACATCTTCAGATCGAAACTCAGGTCGGTGCTGTAAAGCGTCTTCTGATGGATCTCCACGGCGATCACGTTTTCGCCCTGCACGAGCCAGCCCGGATCGATGCTGCCGAGGTTGCGAAAGGCGTTTTCCGAGCCCGTGTTCGTACCGGACAGGGTCTTGTAGTTGACCGGTCCGGAGGGCATGTTGCTGCGGGGGCCTTCATGGCCGTTGATGTAGACGATCGACCCGTCGTCGCGCACGATGTCGATCGTCAGGTCGTCCAACTCGGCCGGATCGCCCGTGTACTCGAACGTGCGGCGGAAGTAGGTGGTTGTGTACTTGTTCTGGTCGTCCGGCCCGAACTCGATCAGCGTGGCCTCGTCGCCGTCGCCGAACCCCAGTTGGGCCGGCCCCTCATCCCACTGTGAATCGTTGAAACCGGGGGCATACCAGGCGACGCCCTGATCGGAGCCGTCGTCGAGAAACTTCCAGTCCGAACCCGCATCGATGATCGGAATCGAGGTGATCACCGGCGGATCGTCTTGGGAGGGGAAGTTTTCACTACCGGGCGTACCGCCGACCTGGAGGCTGAACGTCCAGTTGTCGACCCGTTTGGTAGCCGCCTCGCGATCGCGCTTGGCCAGGCTGGGACCGCCGCCGTCGGGCCCGACGGACCACTTGCCGCCGTCGCCGTAGTCGAGGACGTTCATCTCGCGGCCGTCGTTGTTGATCAGCCGTATCTCTTCGCCCCCATTGGAAAGCCGCGCGTCGAAGGGCCCCAATGCGCCGTCGTACCCACTATCGGCCTCCAGCGCCGCCGGATCGATGGCCAGCACCAGGAAGCCGCGTCCGGGGATGCTGGTCGGGTCGGGAAACTTGTAGTCGATTCCGCCTTCGATGCTCCACTCGGAAATGTCGACGTCGACGGCCAACGTGTTGTACAGTTCGATCCACTCGAGCGTGTCGTCCGTATCGCCTTGCGGGTTGTACATGATCTCGTTGAAGACCACGGTGCTGTCGAGCACCAGACGCGGTTCCAGTGGTTCGTAGCACAGCCGACCGAAACGGCCCGACCGCCCGGCGGCCTTGCGCCGTGAATTTCCAAGCATGAGAATCTCCAGAAAACGTGCCTGTTCCGTTGACCACGAGGGGCTCTGGGGGGGGCGTCGTCGAAATGGAATGCAACGACCTTCCACCATCCGATGTATGTGTACACCGGCCCCGAACCATCTATTCTGACCGGATTGTCCGAAGAATGCAACTATTTGGTGTATTTAGAACTCGTACAGGAATTACTTCCCGATTTCGCTGTGAGCAGTGAGCTATGAGCAGTGAGAAAGCTCATAGCTCATAGCTCACTGCTCATTGCCAACACCCAAGAACTGAATCGGCAAGTTATTCCTGTACAAGTTCTTAGTTCGATTGTTTCACGTCGTACGTGTGCCTACATTCAACGGAGCCAAGGAGTTACGTTGGGCGTCGGTGAAGCCGGGCGAAACCGCTCAGTCCAACACGGTGGAGATCGGCATGCAAAAGGGCAGCGCATCGGCGATCCGCGGCCGCACCTTACGAGTCCGACGCCAATCCTCGAATCGCTCCCCAAGGCTTAACAGCCGGGCCGGTCTGATCCCCGGTTCCGCTTTGGGGCTGGCCCAGCAGGCCGCGCCCAGCGAGCGGATCGTGCTGGGCGGGATCGGCATCGGCAACCGCGGCTCCGGCGTGCTCAACTGGATGATGGGCGAGAAGGACATCCAGTTCGTGGCCGTCTGCGATCCACAGAAGTCGCGCCGCGAGAAGGTCAAACAGATGGTCGACAAACGCTACGGCAACGAGGACTGCGCCATCTACAAAGACACACCCGAGTTCCTCGCCACACGGCCCGACATCGACGCGATGCTGGTCACGACGGGCGACCGTTGGCACGCCCTGATGTCGATCATGGCGATGCGTGCCGGCAAGGATGTCTACTCCGAGAAGCCGTCGTGCATGAAGACCTCGCCCTGCCGGCCCTCGCCACAGCGGTTGCCGGCGTGTACGTGGTTCACAAGAGAACGGCGCCGGGTGGCTGGGGCATAGCCACTCCGCTTTGCCCCAGGCACTTCGTTGCACGGTAAGCATTCGAAACCGCTACGACACAGCCGTAGCTACGTTCGCCGGAACGTGGTCGTAACCCTTGGACACGCCCCACGTTCTGGCGAACGTAGCTACAAACCGATGAATAACTCGGGCTATCGGTCCGGCTGGTGGCGCCAAAGAGCAGCAGAGCAACGGATCCTCCGCGGCGATGGAAGTCCCCCCTTGAAGTGATGATTGTGATTGTCTAAGATCAATTTCGCGAGATTTATAAAACTGAGGGCGATTGGGATGCCGACTGATCGGACCCGGCGAATCAGCGAGGTGTCGCAGGCCGCGATGGCGCTTGAGCCGGAGAAGCAGGCCGCCTTTTTGGAGCGCGCGTGCGCCGACGATCCGGGCCTGCGCAACGAGGTCGAGGCCCTGTTGGCGAGGCAGGCCCACCTGACGACGCCTCAGGAACCGCCACCCACGGAAAAGTCCCCGCATGCCGACACATCGCCGATCCCGCCCGAGGCGATTGCCGGCTATAAGATCCTCAAAGAACTCAGTCGGGGCGGACAGGGCGTCGTGTATCAGGCTGTCCAGCAATCGACCAAGCGGAAGGTGGCCATGAAGGTCTTGCTGGAAGGACCCTTTGCCGGGGCCGCCAGCAAGCGGCGGTTCGAGCGGGAGATCGAGCTGGTCGGCAGCCTGCGGCATCCGCATATCGTGCCGATCTTCGACAGCGGCGTCTCCGAGGGCCGGTTCTATTACGTCATGGAGTACATCCGCGGCGAGCCACTGGCCCGGTACGTCGAAAAGCGAAAGCTCTCCGTCGAGGAAACGCTTCGGCTCTTCGGGAAGGTCTGCGAGGCGGTGGACTACGCCCATCAGCGGGGCGTGATCCATCGCGATCTGAAGCCCTCGAACATCCTGGTCGATACGCACGGCGAGCCGCACGTGTTGGACTTCGGCCTGGCGAAGATCGGCGGGGCGGAAGCCACCGGCGAGGCGGAGTCGATGCTGGTCTCGGAGACCGGACAGATCATTGGGACGGTGCCG
>JAZFUB010000448.1:0-15421 GCA_036447015.1 Thermoguttaceae bacterium
CTGGGCTTGCAAACGGCGCGGCGTACTCTCAGAATAGAGGACTCTTGGCGAGAAAACCGGCTTCGCACGCCCCTCACCCGGCGGGGACGCCGGTTTTGCCCTAGACTTGGAACTACCAACTCGATGAAAACACCCCACAACAAGGAGCACACGACCATGGCCAGGAACGTCCTACTTTCCCTTGCAGCGCCACTTTTCCTTGCAGCGATCGTCACCCTGTCGACCGGAACCGTGATGGCCGACCAGGGACCGATGGTCCTTTGGTACGACCAACCGGCCGAGGCTTGGACCGAGGCGCTGCCGATTGGCAATGGGCGGTTCGGGGCGATGGTCTTCGGTGGCACGCAGAGCGAGCGGATCCAGTTCAACGACGATACGCTCTGGGTCGGCAGACCGCACGACTATTCGCACGGCGGGGCGGCCGAGCATCTGCCGGCCATCCGCAAGCTCCTCTTCGAGGACAAGCAGGGCGACGCCCAAAAGTTGGCGGGCGAGCATTTCATGAGCGTGCCGCTGCGGCAGATGCCCTATCAACCGTTCGGCGACCTGAATCTCACCTTCGCCGGCCACGACAAAGCGACCGGCTATCGGCGCGAGTTGGACATCGACCGGGCCGTCTCGAAGGTTTCCTACAAGGTCGACGGCGTTTCTTTCACGCGTGAAACGATCGCCAGCCACCCGGGCGACGTCATTGCCGTGCGGATCACCGCCGATAAGAAGGGCCAAGTCACGTTCGGTGCCAACTTGATCAGTCTTCATGCCGACACGACCGTCCGAGCCGTCGGGAAGGACCGCCTGGCGATGGCCGGCGCAGTGGCACCGTTCAAGTACGGTCGCATAGGCCTGACGATCGACTGTGCGATCAAGTTCGAGGCCCAACTGAAGATCGTCGCCGAGGGCGGCAAGGTGACCGTCACCGACGAAGGCATCACGGTCGAGGGGGCCGACGCGGCGACGCTGATCCTGGCCGGAGCGACCAACTACGTCGATTTCGAGGACGTCAGCGGCGACCCGAAAGCCCGCTGCGAGGAGAAGCTGGCGGGCGTGGCGAAGAAGCCCTACGACGCGATTCGCCGCGACCATGTGGCCGACCATCAGGGTCTGTTCCGCCGCGTCACACTCGACTTGGGCACGACCGACGCGGCCAAACGTCCGACCGACGAGCGGCTCAAAACGTTCGATGAAAACGATCCGCAACTGGCGGCCCTCTACTTCCAGTTCGGCCGTTACCTGATGATCGCCTGCTCGCGGCCCGGCTCGCAACCGGCCAGCCTTCAGGGCCTCTGGAACGAGAGCCTGATGCCGCCGTGGGAGTGCAAGTATACGACCAACATCAACACCGAGATGAACTACGGGCCGGCCGAGCCGTGCAACCTGGCCGAGTGCCATGAGCCGCTGTTCGACACGCTCGACGAACTGGTCATCTCGGGCACCCGAACTGCCAAAACGCACTACGGCGCACGCGGCTGGGTCCTGCACCACAACTTCGACCTGTGGCGCGGCACGGCCCCGATCAACGCCAGCAACCACGGCATCTGGCCGACCGGCGGAGCGTGGCTCTGTCAGCACCTCTGGTGGCACTACGAGTTCAGCCAAGACAAGGAGTTCCTCGCCCGGCGGGCCTATCCGGTCATCAAGCAGGCGGCCCTCTTCTTCGTCGATTCGCTGGTTGAAGATCCCCGCAACGACAAGGGCTGGCTGATCTGCGGGCCGTCGAACTCGCCCGAGCAGGGTGGGCTGGTCATGGGGCCGACGATGGACCACCAGATCATCCGCGACTTGTTCGCCAATTGCATCGCGGCGGCCAATATTCTCGATGTCGACAAGGACCTGCAAAAACAATTGACCGAAATGCGGGCGAAGATCGCGCCGAACCTGATCGGTCAATACGGCCAGTTGCAGGAATGGCTCGAAGACAAGGACAACCCGACGAACCACCATCGGCATGTTTCGCACCTCTGGGGCCTCTATCCGGGCGCCGAGATCAACCCGGCCGTACCCGACCTGTTCAAGGCGGCCAAGGTCTCGCTGACCCAGCGTGGCGACGGGGGGACCGGTTGGAGCATGGCCTGGAAGGTGAACTTCTGGTCGCGGCTGCTCGACGGCGATCATTCGTACCTGATGCTGACCAACCTGATCACCGGCAGCACCTTCCCGAACATGTTCGACGCCCATCCGCCGTTCCAGATCGACGGCAACTTCGGCGGCACCTCGGGCATCACCGAGATGCTCCTACAGAGCCAAAACGGCACGATCGATCTGCTGCCTGCACTGCCCAGCACATGGAAGGACGGGCAGGTCCGAGGGCTGCGTGCCCGGGGTGGTGCGGAAGTCGACATCGCCTGGAAAGACGGTCGCGCAACGTCGGCCACATTGAGGACGAAAGTCGCCCACCGACACACGATCCGTCCGCCCAAGGGCCAACAGGTCACGAAGGTCCTCAACGCGGAAGGTAACCCGGTCGCACTGCAAAGTGACGGAACCGGCGTAACGCTCGACGCGGCGGCCGGCGTGGTCTACGAGGTCCGTTTCGACTGACGCCATCGTAGGGTGCGTCTGGACGCACCATCGATTGTCACTGAACGTCTGATTTCAAAATGGTGCGTCCAGACGCATCCTACGGTGTCTGAGGAAGTTAGCCATCGACGCCATTGACGCCATCGTTTACCACCTGTTCGTCATCCTGGTCGCAGGGTGGATTGCCGGCGTCGTGGCCAAGCGTCTCGGGTTCTCCATGCTGGTCGGCTACCTGCTGGCCGGTGCGGTGATCGGCCATAGCGTGCTGGGGCTGATTGCCGAAGAAGTCGCGGAGATCGAGCATCTCGCGCATGTGGGTGCGATGTTGCTGCTGTTCGCCATCGGGATCGAGTTCTCGTTGGAGGACCTGGTTCGGCTGAGTCGCTATTTCATCGTCGGCGGCAGCCTTCAAATGGTGCTGGTTGCCGTGCCGGCGGCGGTCGCCTTTTGGCTGCTGGACATCCCTTGGCCGGCGACCGTGCTGCTGGCCTCGGCCGTGGCGCTCAGTTCGACGGTGGTGGTCTATCGGGCCTTGACCGAATGGGGAGAATCGGCGTCGCCGGCCGGCCGTCGGGCGATCGGCGTGCTGCTGTTTCAGGACGTGGCCCTGGTGCCCCTGATGCTGATGGTGCCGCTGCTGGCGGTCGATCGGGGTGATGGACTCTCGCAGACGCTCCTCTTCCTGGCGATGAAGTCGATCGTGTTCATCGCGGCCGTCTTGATGTTTCGGCGTATTTTCGCTCGGTGGTTCGTGCCGCTGTTGAGCAGCCTGCGCAGTGTCGAACTGATCGTGCTGTTCGCCCTGGCCGTGCTTGTGGGCTTTTGTCTGGGCGCCCATGTCGCGGGGCTTCCGGCCGCGATGGGGGCCTTTGCCGCCGGGTTAGTCCTCAGCGGCAACCGGTTGACCCCTCAGATCGACGCCCTGATTCTGCCCTATCGCGAATCGTTCGGCGTGGTCTTCTTCGTCAGCCTGGGGATGCTGTTGGATCCGGGCATTCTGTTGGATGCAGCGCCGCTGTTGATCGCCGGACTGGCGGCGGTGCTGGTGATCAAGGTCGGTGCGGCCACGATCGCCCTGCGTGCGACCGGACTGCCTTGGCGGGCGGCGGCCGGAATGGGGCTCGGGTTGGCTCAACTGGGCGAACTCTCCTTCATGCTCCTCTCCGAGGGACTGCACGAGAATCTCATCACCCAACAGAACTACGATCGGATGCTCTTCATCGCCATGGGGACCCTCCTGCTCACGCCGCAATTGCTGCAACTGGGGCTTCGCTGGACACGACGCTCGCCGTCGGCCGACGAGGAAGCGACCCGGCGGCTCGACAGGCCAACCCCGGCACCACGCGAAGCGATCGTCATCGGCCTCGGACCGATCGGACGCCGGGCGGCCTCGCAACTGGAAATCATGGGTATCGACGTCTGCCTGATCGACTCCAGCCCCGTAAACCTCTATGCTTATGCCCAGCAGGGGTTTCGTACCGTCTCGGGCGATGCGGGCGACCAAGAAGTGCTCGATCGGGCCGAGGTGGCCCACTGCCGATTGGCCGTCGTCTGTGTGCCCGACGATCCGGTGGCCATTCAGATCGTTAAAGCGATTCGCGCGATGAACCCGAAGTGTACCCTTATCGTGCGATGCCGCTACCAGGCGAATTCGTCGATTCTGAGGAAGGCCGGCGCACAGACCGTCATCAGCGAGGAAGCAGAAGCGTCGCTCGCACTGCTGAGACTGTTGGAACAACTCGATCGGCCGTAACGTGATCGCGACAAGCCCGTTTAGCTGCCGCCGGCACGGCGGCTTGGCCGAAAGCATGTTCAAGCGTTGAGCCGCCGTACCGGCGGCAGCTAAACGGGAAATAGAAACCCTTCAGAAAAGGCACCGTCATCGAAACCCTCAACGCGAATCTCTACGATTATCCGAAATACTACGACCTGTTGTTCGGCTCCGACTGGAAGGCCGAGGTCGATTTTCTTCGGGCTTGTTTCGAGAAACATGCCCAGCGGCCCGTGTGGCGTCTGTTCGAGCCGGCCTGCGGCACGGGCCGACTGCTGGCGAAGTTCGCTGCCGCCGGCTACGAAGTGTCGGGCAACGACCTGAATGCCAAGGCGATCGATTTCTGCAACGCGCGGCTGAGTCGTCACGGTTTCCCGGCGTCGGCCAAGGTCGGCGATATGTCGGACTTCCGGTTGCGGCGCAAGGCCGACGCGGCCTTCAACACGATCAACAGCTTTCGGCACCTGCCCAACGAGCAGGCGGCCGAAGACCATCTGCGTTGCATGGCCGCCGCACTAGCCAAAGGAGGGGTCTACGTCCTGGGATTCCATCTCACGCCGGCCGAGGAGCCCGACTGCGACGAGGAGGCATGGTCGGCACGACGGGGCCATCTGGCCGTCTGCTCGCGGATGTGGTCGATTGCCGTGGACCGGCGCCGTCGGCAGGAATTGGTCGGCATGACCGTCGACGTCTACACTCCGACGCGACAGTTCCGCTTGGCCGAGGAAATGATCTTTCGGACCTACACCACAGCCCAGTTCCGCCGCCTGCTGGCCCGGGTGGAGCCGTTCGAATTGGTCGAAACGTACGACTTCGCCTACGACGTCGACGATCCGATTCGCGTCGGCCGGCAGACGGAGGACGTGGTTTACGTGTTACGCAAGAAATGACGTCCGGGGAAAGCAAATCAAGACTCGCCTTCCCCTTTCCCCCCCTTTCCCTTTTTCCCGATCCCTTTCTTCCTTATTGCACAATGCGGACCGCCAAACGCTCACGGTCATTCGATCTTCGCCAATTCCCCCAGATATGGTAGAATGGTGCTGAACGCGTTGCCTTTGACCATGGGGATCCATTGCCGTGGATTTGACCAGCCAACTGTTGCACCTCGCTCCGGTGGACCAGCCGACCAGTGTTCACCAACTCGCCGAGCGCTTGTTTCCCACCTATTCGGTCGATCGGGGGAACATCCATCTGGCCGGTTGCCGCCTGGAGAACCGGCTCTTCGTGCGTTTGGAATTCCGCCTGGGCGAGGAGGCGGTCGTTCTGTACGTCGATGCCGACGGTCGGGAAGTTGCCGACGAGACGGTCGAGGCGTTGGGGATGAGCGGAGCCATCGAGTTGGAGCGGCCGCCGGGCGTCTTCGAGCCGACCGTCGATCGAGTCACCGAAGCGGGCGCTGGCTTGGCTGCCGGGCGGTTTTCGGATTCGGACGCAGGCAACGCCGCGCCCGAGTTGATTGCCGCGGCCGTGCTCTGGTGCAAGTTCGCCGAAGGAAAGCTGCGGTTTTCGGTGGGCGAAGATTCGGTCGATCTGCCGTTTTCCGGCTGGGCCCGCACGCTGTGCCCCCCACCCTTCGTTTGTCCCTACTCGGCAACGAACACTTTCGAGATCGCCGCTACCGACGACGGCCGGATCGCGGCCGCCTCGCAGATCGCCGCCTGCGAAGAAACGGGCCGACGCATGTTGTCCGACGAATTGGCCACCTGTTCGGTCACCGAACGCCGCGTCGTGCCCGAGTTGATCCAGTCGTGCCCGGTGACGGATCAACCCGTGTTGCGCAGCGTGATGGTCCCATGCCGCTGGTGCGATCAGCCGGTCTCTCCGGCCGCGCTGCGGCGGCATGTGTGCGCCGCCTGCCGGGAACTCAATCCGGTCGACAAGGCCGATCCCCGCATGACCAGATTGCTGGAGGAGTATCCGCTGCTGGACCGCTGGCACACGTGGCAACTCTCGGAGACGGCGACGGTTTACATTCTCGTCGGCTCGGCGACGCTGAAGCGTTTGCTGCTGGTCGTCGGCAAGGAGTCGCTCGATGTGAAGCGGCTGGCCACGGGAAATCGCCTTTTCGGCGGATGGAAGAGCGTTACACGACCGCAGTACGATTCGCTCTTGCGGTGAGTCCCCGCTGCTCAGCTCAGTCTCAGGGCCCCGATGCCCGCTTCCAGTTCGTCTTGGTCGCGGCAACGACGATCAGACCGATACCCACACAGGCGACCAGCAACAGCGTGCCCGCATAGATCCGATGACGCAAGAGCGACTCGGCGTGGACGGCAGCCTGGGGCGATGGGGGCCGCTGGGGGCCCTGCCTGCGGAGACTCCGATAGAGTTGCAAACTATGCACGGGGCTGAGGACTTCGACTTGTCGCCGAAGCTCCCTGGGGCTCATCTCGCGATTCGGCGGGGGCGGCTGCTTGAAGAAGAGGTAGATCGCCGGAACGCCGGTAAACAGCCCAATCACGGTTCCAAGCAGAAACAGCTTTTGTTTTGCCCCCCATTGATGCCGTTTCGCCGGAGTGTCCGATTCCGGCTCGGCCCGTTCCAGGGTGGCCATCTCCAGCATGGCCGGCACCCTCAGCGACGCTCCACAGGGGCACGGAATCGTTTCGCCGGCCTGTCGCGGCTCGATGGGCATTTTCCGATCGCACGAACAGGGAAGCAGGTAAACTGTCATTACTGAAGTTCCTCAGGAAAAAACGCCGCTCAACTTGCCATCGCAGTGAGGTCGCCATCGCAGTAGGGGCACCATCGCTACGAGGCGATCGGCAGATTCCCTTGCTCGGCTCCATAGAAGTTTAGCGTCCGCCGTGCGTTCTGGCGAGTTGGACTGTTGGTCTGAGCGACCGTTTTTGGGTCGTTCCTGGCTCGCCCGGGCGGCAGAGGCCTCGATTTCCGTACCGCAAGGTCCTCGCAACTTATCTCGGCCACCCACCTTGCCCCGCTTCCGGCGTGGTGGTGATGGCTCGGCCTGGTACCTCGGAGAATTTCATCGATTTGTGGCCGAAACTCTGGACTACTGGCTCCGACTGATTACAATTGGAAACGACGACTTCCGAACAGAGTCTTCGCATCAGAAGGCCTGCGGGGTGATAAAGCAATACAGCCACCCGCCCTCCTGCCGCAACGAGGGGATACTCAGGTGCGGCAGATTGATGCTTCTTCGGCGTGCCAGCCGTTGGTTCCACATGGTGTCTAGGTTTCCCCAGCGACGTGGGGGTAACGTCCGTTCACCGATAGCGTTGCCTGGATGTACGCCCCGCCCATGGGGCCTTGGGGTGTATGGGGTGCTTGGGAAACGCGTGTTTTCTCGGCGTAGGCGTAATCTTTTGCCAAATGGCTGATGGCGGCTGCGGCACCTGGAATCGGTGGTAGAATTTCGTGGCATTCCAGTTCCATTCGTGAGATAATCAGTAGTTGGGGCCACCCTGCGCCGGTTGCCTCGCACGCACCTGACTGAGTTGAGGAGACCTGCTTTGTACGATGCACTGTTGGACGGATTGGAAGAAGAGACCGTTTCCAACTCCGAAAACACGATCGAAATGGGGAGCGAATCGGCAACGACGACCGAGACCGACGGCGATCTCGATACGGGTCTCTCAGGCAACCTTGCCAAGTCCGATTCGAACGTGGTCGAGGAGGACGATGCCGACGGTCCGTTGAATCTCGAGGAGAACGACTCCTGGTCGGACGACCCGGTCCGTATGTATCTGACCCAGATGGGCGAGATCCCGTTGCTTGCGCGACAGGAAGAAATTGCACTGGCGCAGCGGATCGAGGAGACGCGGGAAAAGTTCCGCCACAAGGTTCTCGAATGCGACTACGTCATCCAAACCGCCTTCAAGGTGCTTCGTCGCGTGCATGAAGGGGATTTGCCGTTCGATCGCACCGTGCAGGTCTCGGTCACCGACCACCTCGAGAAGCACCAGATCCTCGGGCGAATGCCGCACAATCTGCGCACCCTGGAGACTTTGCTGAAACGAAACCACCGCGATTATCGGATCGCCACCAGCCGGTCGCGTCCCAACGCCAAGCGGCGTGCCGCCTGGCGCCGGTTGGGCCGCCGCCGCCGCCGGGCCGTTTTGCTGGTCGAAGAGCTCGGGCTGAGGACCCAACGCATCGAGCCGATGATCAAGACGCTCGATGAATTCAGCCGTCGGATCGACGAACTGAAGGCCCGTGTCGATGAACATCGCAAGACCGACGGCGACCCACGCCAACGCGACCCATGGCTGACCGAGTATCGCAACATCCTCCGGGCAACCCAAGAGACGCCCACGAGTCTCCGCAATCGGGTCAGGTATCTCAAGGCCATCTATGCCCAGTACCAGCAGGCCAAACGGGGCCTGTCGGAAGGGAACTTGCGATTGGTCGTCTCGATCGCCAAGAAGTACCGCAACCGGGGGCTGAGTTTCCTCGATCTGATCCAAGAGGGGAACGCGGGTTTGATGCGGGCGGTCGACAAGTTCGAGTACCGACGCGGGTTCAAGTTCTGCACCTATGCCACCTGGTGGATTCGCCAAGCGATCACCCGGGCCGTGGCCGACCAGAGCCGCACGATTCGCATCCCGGTCCACATGGTCGAGACCATGTCGCGCGTGCGGAACGTCTCGCGATCGTTGCTACAGAAACTGGGCCGCGAGCCGACCATCGAAGAGACGGCCCGAGCCAGCGATACCTGCATCGACGAGACACGCCGCGTATTGGCCATGAGCCGGTACCCGATCAGTCTCGATCGGCCGGTCGGCAACAGCGAGGACAGCCACTTCGGCGACCTGCTGCCCGACGGTTGTGCCCGACCGCCGGCGATCGGCGCCACGCACGGCATGTTGCGGATGCGGATCTCGAAGGTGCTCAAGACGCTCAGCTACCGGGAGCGAGAGATCATCAAGCTCCGCTACGGACTGGGCGACGGCTACAGCTACACGCTCGAAGAGGTCGGACACATCTTCAAGGTCACCCGCGAGAGAATTCGCCAGATCGAGGCCAAGGCCGTCCGCAAGCTGCAACAACCGGCGAGAAGCCAGGAGTTGGTCGGGTTCCTCGACTGACGTAGCGGGATTCGCAAGAATTCCGAGGCAACCAATGACGATCACCGACAACAAGCCCCCCACGCCCCGACCGTTTCCCACCAAATTCCTCCTCGGTCTGTTTGCCGCCTATCTCGTCGTCATCTCGCTGGGCGGCTGCGGCAGCAAAGACCGCCAAAACCCACGCCTCGGCTGACTGCCCTGCGCCGCCGCTCCGGGTCCGGAGTAACCCACACCCTACGATAGCTAAAGCCTGACGATCACGTGGACCGATACGATTAGAGGGATCGTATCGACTGGAGAGACCCCAGGGAGGGGGGCATGGCTTCGCATTGCCGTTGGTTCTCGGGCATTCTGTGGATGGGGTTGTACGCCGCGGCCTTTGGGCAACAGCCGGCCGTGGCCGATCGTCCGCTCGATGAAGCGACCTTGCCGGAGGTCCTCGTCCGCCCGAGTCTTGAGCCGGCCGAGCCCGAGACGCCACCCGCAGGTACTCCGCCCGACTTTTCGCCCGTCTTCACCAGTCCGTTCAGTCGAACGCTGCAAACCGGCGGGCTGGACGCGAAGCGGGTGTTCGATCTGCCGGGGCTGGCTACCGTCCGCACGCGAGAGCGGATCGAAGAGATGATGCCGCTGACCACGCCCGAGGCGTTGCAGGAAGAGGTCGGCGTGCTGATCCAGCGAACCAACCTGGGCGGCGGCTCGGTCTTCGTTCGCGGACTGACCGGCAACCAGGTCCTGATCCTCGTCGACGGAATTCGGCTGAACAACTCGACGTTCCGCTTCGGACCGAACCAGTACCTCAACACGATCGACCCGGGCCAGATCGAGCGGATCGAGGTCGTTCGCGGCCCCCAGGCGGTTCTCTACGGTTCCGATGCGATCGGCGGCGTGGTGAACGTCATCACACGAAGCGCCGACGGCATCGGTTGCGGCCCGGGTGTCGGCGGGTCGTTCGCCCAACGGTTCAGCAGTTCCGACACCGGGCTCTATAGCCGTGGAAACGTCGAAGCCACATTCCGGCACAGCGGCATCTTCGCCGGCGGCAGCTACCTCGACCGCAACGACCTCGATCCGGGCGGTTCCGCGCCGCGCCAGGATTTCACCGGTTACGAGCAATCGGCCGCCGATCTGAAGTTCGACTCGATGATCGACGAACAGACGATGCTCACCGTCGGTATCCAGCACTTCGTCGCGCATGATGTTCCACGGACCGACAAGTTCGTCAATTCCAACGAATCGTTCATCTTCGACCCACAAGAGCGGGACCTCTACTATCTGCGATGGCAAGGCACGGGGCTCGGCCGCGTCGTCGATGCCTACCGGATCACGGCCAGTTTCCAGCGCCAACAGGAAGGACGCCGTCGACAGCGGTTCGGCGACCCGACGCTGCGACGTTTCTTCGACGATGTGCAGACGACGGGCATCGAACTGATGGCGGCCGGCGACTTGGGGCTCCTGGGCCGCTTGACCTATGGCGTGCAGTGGTACTACGACGACATCGACAGCCGGCGAGTCGACATCGACACCAACACGTCGACCGTCACGCCCGGGCGGGCCGCCTTTCCCAACGACAGCCGCTACAGCCGGCTCGGCTTCTTCCTGCAGGACGATCTGGCGCTGACCGAGCGGCTTGATTTCGTCGGCGGCGTGCGCTACACGTCGATCGATGCGGGCGCGACGCCCTTGGTCGGCCAGGCGGAGACGCCCACGCCGATCGAACCCGGTTTCCAGGATTGGACCGGCAGCTTTGGGTTGGTCTACGAGTTGAGCCCATGCGTTCACGTGGTCGGCACCGTGTCCGAGGGATTCCGTGCCCCGGGACTCGACGACCTGACGGCCCTGCGAGCGACCAACCAGGGGGTCGACATCCCGAGCCCCGACCTTGGGCCCGAGACGAGCTGGAACTACGAGGTGGGCCTCAAAACGGACTTCGAGCGATTCCAGGGACAAATCTTCGGCTTCCGGACCGATCTGAACGACCTGATCGTCCGCGTGCCCGCCGGATTCCAAATCGACGGCACCGACGCCTTCGTCAAACGCAACGTCGCCCGAGCTGAAATGGACGGGCTGGAACTGACCGGCCGGTACCTTGTGGCCGAACAATGGAGCCTCTACGGAAACTTCGCCTACGTGTTGGGCCGGGACCTCGGCCAAAACGAGCCGATGAGCCGGATTCCGCCCGCTCAGGGGATCTTCGGCCTCCGCTGGCGGGACGAGTGCGGGTCGAGATGGTTCGAGATCTACGAGTGGATGGCGGCTCGGCAGGACCGGCTCAGTGCGCGCGACCGGGACGATCCACGAATTCCGGCCGGCGGAACGGCCGGATATCATACCCTCAACTTGCGTTCAGGCATGCGCTTAGGCCATAATGGTAAGCTGACGCTCGGTCTGGAAAACATCCTGGACCGCCATTACCGCATCCACGGCTCGGGGATCGACGCCCCGGGCATCACCCTGACGCTCGGCTATGAACTTTTCCGTTAGCAGGCTGCTCGGCTCGATTCCGTCTCAAGAGGCGGTCGGTTGGGGCACGTCGGCTATGGTGCACGTGGCGGGCTTCTTGGTCGCTTCGGCCACGTTCGTTTCCTTGTCCGGCGAATTGCCCGAGTTGGCCGGTCACCGAACCGTCGCCAACATCGAGCTGACGGCCACATGGACGGCCGAGCCACCGCCACACGAACCGGTCGAGATCGTCCCGCCCGAGCCACGGATCGTGGTGATGCCCGACCGGGTCCGCATGGCCGAGCAGACGTACGTTCCGAGCGGCACCGACGTGACGCAACCCACCCCGGCCGAGTTGGCCATGGTCGATCGGATGATGGTCACTCGGCCGACGGCCCGGCCTCGCACACCGACCGATTCGCCGCAGCCCGACGAACGTACGATGTCGCGTCCGAAACGCAACCCGACGGCAGCCCGGTTCCCGACGACGGACCGCATGCCGCCGGCACCTTCGGAGACCCGGCCGACGGTCGGCACCGCGGCCGACTCGCCGCCCCGTTTGCTCGACAACCGCCCGCCCACGTATCCGGCCCACGCGGTCCGCGAGCGACTCGAGGGGACAACGCTGTTGCGTATCCGGATCACGGCCGAAGGAAACGTGGCCGAGTTGGAAGTGATTTCCACCAGCGGCCATCCGATACTCGACGCGGCGGCCGTCAGTGCAGTACGCACCTGGAGTTTCCTGCCCGCCACGAGCAACGGCCACCCGGCGGCAACGACCGTTCGACTACCCATTCGCTTCGCGCTGGACGAACGGTAGTGCTTGATGCCTTGCGTTTGAACTCGCCGGGTGCCCGTGCTGAATGTTGGGTGCCATGGGCAGCTTGCCTGCCCTGGTTGCCTTCTGGTTGCCTTCTGGTTGCCTTCTGGTTGCCTTCTGGTTGCCTTCTGGTTGCCTTCTGGTTGTCTTCTTGTTGTCTTCTGGTTGCGGTTGGGGCGACAAGGGCGGACAAGCCGCCCATGGCACCCGACACGTCCAATTGGCTGTTGCAGGCCGCTAGGGCCGATAGGTTACCCAGACCGGGGACGTCCAGCCCATGTTGCCGTCGTTCTGTTCGACGCGTACGTAGTAGCGGTTCTCGCCGACGATGGGGTCTTCGTCGGTGAACGTGGCGTCGAATTGCGGGCCGTCGGTGGGTGTGAACCTTCGGATCGTCGCCTCGTTGCGGAGGATCGTCACGACCTTGATCGGGGCGGTTCCACGTATGGCGACCTTCATCGTGGGTTTCTGCGATGTCTCGAAGATCGAGCCGAGCATTTGCCCGTTGCAGGAGAACTCCATAAAGATCTTGTCGGTCGCGGCGATGGTGCGCCGGGCGTCCATCGCCTCGAAGACGCCCTCGCGATCGAACTTCTTGACGTAGGTGCCGCCGAACGAGACGTTGGTCGAGCGATGGTCGGAACTGGCGAACGCGCCGAGCTTGTGTCCCAGCCGCAGAGCGTTTTGATAGACGCCCGCGTTGAACCGGCCGAACTCCATGGGTCCGCCTTGCCGGGCGACGGCCGGTTGCGGTGCGCCGACGCCTTCGTAGCTGTTGCGCGACCCTTGGTAGATTTCGACCAGCGTTTCGATCTGCGAATCGATTTCTTTGTAGACCGACCAATCGGTGCCCATGCCGCCGCCGGGCGTGTGCTCCATGGTAATCACGCGTCGGCCCGTCTTGCGCAACAGTTCCCAAAGCTGCCACGGCGGGAGTTCACCCTGCAGCGCACCGTCTTGCGGCGGCAGCGGTGTGGCCCAGCGCGAGGCGGCATAGTTGGCCCGTTTGATGTAGATGATCGGCCCGCCACGGTGGAGATAGATCACGTTGCGGTGTCCATAGGGCCATCCTTGCTCGCGTTCGTAGGCGTAGAAGGCGAGGAAGAAGTCGGGGTTGTGGAACATGTCGGCCAGTTTCTGCGTCTGCCACCATTCGTACTCGTGATAGACCTTGCCCGCGTCGCTGTGGTCGGTCGTCGACAGATAATCGAGCCCACAGGCGTCGTAGGCATAGCGGAAATGCTCGACGATGCAACCGTCGTCGCTGGTCCGGCACCTCGAGAAATCGGTGTGGCGGTGGAAATCGCCGAAGTAGAGCGTGTACTCCCGGTCGTCGAACGTCCAGCGGTGATGGTCGGCCCGATCGCGCTCGGGTGTGTCGTTGACCGGCGTGAAGGCCTCGCCGATTCGCTTCTGCTCGGTGGCCAACAAGCTCGGATCGGCCTGCGGTAACGAGGACGCCGGGTCGATACGTACGAGATGGATGGCACTGATCCGCTGCTGTTTGCTCGTGCGACCGTCGCTGGGCCAAACGGCGTAGATCCGGCCGTCGGGTCCGAGGGTCGCCGCGATACGACGGTCCTGACAGTAGGAACTGTTGCCAAGCGTCTGCGGCTTGGACCACGTACCGTTCGCGACGTCGTACTTCGTGAGGGCCACGTTCCAAAACGACTTGCCGAAGCGGTAGAACACCCACGGGTCGCCTTGGCGGTCGACGGCCACCTCGGGCAGGCAGATCGAACTCGAATCGGGTCTGCCGAGCGTCGTCATCAGACCGGGTGTGAGCCGTGTGACGTCGGCGATCTTGGTGATCCTGCCGGTCGGAAGATCGACGCGAGCCAAGTACAGATGCCTGTCGTAGTGCAGGCCGCCGCCGACCTTTCGCCACTCCGACCCCAGGTCCTTCCCCCAACGCCGCGGCCCGTCTTCATAGGCGACCCAAAGCGTCTTGCCGTCGGGCGACGTGGCTGCCGAAGCTCGGGCCTCGTAACGCTTCGACGCCGCTCTCGGCGAAAGTTCGACCGGCCCGTCAAGCGACACCTTCGCAAGGAAGACATCGAAGTTTCCGCTACGATAGCTATCGAAAAGAATCAGTGCCCGATCGTCCCCGTCGAACGCCAGACGCGGCTCCCAATCGCCCGCCGGATGGTCGGTGACTCGGATCGCATCGGACCACTCGCCGGCTTTGGGATCGTAACACTTCACAAAGATGTCGCCATGGCCGCGGTCGAACGATTGCCAGGCGACCCAGACACGTCCTCGGCGATCGGTCTTGGCGGTCGGGAAGATATCATTCGCCGATGAGTCGGTCAGCGAGACGATCCGGTCGCCCGGCTTTCCGTCGATGATCGTACGGCAAAGCAGATTCCAGCGGGTGCCCTGCATCTGCGACCAGACGCACCAGACGGTGCCCCGGCCGTCGGCGGCAAGCGACGGTTGATAGACGTTCCCCGGCTCGGAAAGGATCGCCCGAGGCACGAGCCCGTCGGCGGTCAACTCGGCCAGTCGGACCGTATCGGCCGTCGTGTCGTAAGCGATGTGGGCGACCAACGGATTGCCGCCGGGGCCGATGCAGATGGCCGGAAAGTCTTCTTGCAGCGAAGGGGTCGCCAACGAGGCCGTCGGTTCGATCGTCTTCTCGGACGTCGCGACCCTGGCCGCGTTGCGCGTCTTCTTCTTGGTCGGCGATTGCTGAGCATTGCAGGGCACCACGGCCGCCGACACGACGGCGATGGCCAGGAGATGGGTCACGAGTGTTGTTCGAATCATGGGGTGTTTTCCGTTCTTAGAACTCGTACAGGAATAACTTCCCGATTCAGTTCTTGGGTGTTGGCTTTGAGCAGT
>JAZFUB010000449.1:0-4246 GCA_036447015.1 Thermoguttaceae bacterium
AAGCGGCGGGGCCGGAACAGAGAAGAGGCCGTCGAGACCAACAAAAGTCAGTCGAGAACGTATGAAAGATGATACAGCGAAAAACCATTCTTCAACAACCACACTCTCTAACTCTAATTCCGATGATAGCAACTTTCCAGATCATGTCTATAGTTTGAACAACAAAAACGCCCTTATTCTCGAAATTTCCCGCAATTCCACCCGGTGGAGGGGGGTGTCGGTTTGATTCGGCAGAAGACCGAGCCTCTGTTGGGGGCAGATGTCTAAAATACATGATTAAACCACTTGTCAATCCGGGTAGATCGCATGCAAGAGTATCTCAGCACTTGTGAAGAAGCCGTCCGTGCCGGCGGTTCTGTCATCCAGGATTGGGTAGGGCGTTTCGCGGTCCGCAAAAAAGGGCCTGCCGATCTGGTCACCCAGGCCGATCTCGCCTCGCAGCAGGAGATCCGACGGATCGTGCTCGACGCGTTTCCCGACCATTGCTTGCTGGGGGAAGAGGCCGACAGTTCCCAGATTCTTCCGGGGTCCCAGATACCTTCCGGGCGGGCCGAATATCGTTGGATTGTCGATCCGTTGGACGGCACGACGAACTATGTCCACCAAGTTCCACACTACTGCGTTTCCTTGGGCCTGGAACGCGATGGTGACTTGCTCGTCGGGGCCGTGTTCGACCCGGTGGGCGACGAGTGCTACACGGCATCGCGAGGCGGCGGTGCCTACCTCAACGGGGAAGAAATCCATAGCAGCCCGGTGTCGGAACTGTCCGAGGCGCTGGCCGCCGTGGGATTTCCGCCGAATGTGACGATGTCGTCACCCGATCTGCTCGTCTTCCTCGAGGCCGTCCAGCGGTGTCAGGCGATCCGCCGGACCGGCTCGGCGGCCTTGAATCTCTGCTACGTGGCAGCGGGGCGTTTCGACGTCTTTTGGTCTTTCGCGACCAAGATCTGGGATGTTGCGGCCGGTGCGCTGATCGTTCGCGAGGCGGGCGGTGCGATCACATCACCCGAAGGTGGTGATTTCGTACTCGAAGAGGCTCGTTTCCTTGCCGCCGCCAATCGGTCTCTTCACGCCGAATTGCTCGAACTGGTCGGTCGAGCACTGCAATAATCTGTGGCGTCTGCGCCGATTCTAGGGGCAGAAACACGCGTTTCTCTCGGCCGCGGCAATGTTGGCCGGCCGCCGGCTCCAGCGGACACGGGCCGAGTCAAGGTGAAGATTTTCGTTATTATCGCTTTATTGCAACCCTCGGAGCGATTAGACTGGAGTGAGATGCTTTTCCGGCTCCTTTCTTGTCCGAGCCATCCTTTTCCGAACCAACACGACCGACAAATCGACAGTGCTCGCTGAACGTCACGGTGAGCCTTCTGGAGGAAAGTCCTTGCCCCGCAGTATCCATCGCATAGCGGCAGGGGTGGCATGCCACCTGCTTTTGTGGTGCTGTCCGGTCTCCGCCCAAGACGGTTCGGATCGCGCTGCATCGACGCCCGCGGCCGAGTCGGCGCGTGTCGGGCTTGTCGGCTCTTCGGTCGAAGAGGTCTGGCCATCGGTCACGTGGCTACCGGACGAAGACGGCAAGCTCCAGGCCGTCATTGGCCTTTCGTACCGAGAATTCATGGAGCTGCATCGCCTAAAGGAGGGGTTGGCCCGACGCGAGCAGCGGCCACGATACAGTATTCAGCAGATGTCGGCCGTCGGTCGGGCCGATGCCCAGTTTGCGGAACTGACGATTCACTTCAAGATCATCGTGCGCGACGACGAATGGGTTCGCGTGCCGCTTCGTCTCGACGCCGCCATCCTCCGCGAAACCGCCGAGTTCAAGGGTTCCGGCGAATACTGCTTGGACGTCGATCGGGATGCCGACGGGAAGAGCCGCGGTGGCTACGTCTGTTGGATTCGAGGCCTGGGCGACCAACCGCATGAACTGACACTGAAGATGCTCGTTCCGGTAACCAGCATCGGTCAGGTGAGTCGGCTACGACTCCTTGCCCCACGGGCGACGGCGTCCGACCTGACGTTCACCGTTCCGGTTGCCAATGCCACGGGCCGGGTGTCCGACGGAGCCCGGCTCGAGCCGCCATCGGACGACAGCGGGGAGACCGTATTTACGGTTCGAGGACTTGGGGGCAATTTCGAACTGACCTGGCAGGAAAAGGCCGAACAGGTCGCTCAGCAGCTTGCGGTCCTCAAGGCCGAGGGAAGCATCCTGGTTCGGATCGACAGGCTCCGTATCGATACCACGGCAAACCTGTCGGTCACCAGTTTCGACACGCCCTTCGACCAGTTCCGCGTCCGTTTGCCCCAAGGTGCCGAACTGGTGCCGTTGAGCCCGACCGGATATTCGGTCGAAGAGATTTCAGCCGATCTGGTCGAAGTTCGGCTGGACGGGAAGACGTCGGGGCCGGTCGAGGTGCGATTGGCCACGACGCGGTCGATCCAACCGAGCCAATCTTTCGAATTGGGCGGTTTCGAAGTCGTTTCGTCTTCGGGCCAATCGGCCCAACGCCAATCGGGTCACGTGGACGTCGTTGCGGACAGCGACTGGCAGGTCCTGTGGGGATCCAAGAGCGGAGCCGCCCGCGTCGAGCCGTCGCCACACGAAGGCGTTGTGGCCGGATTCGACTATTTCGTTCAACCCTACTCGCTCTCCGCACGGTTGACGCCAAGGGAAACACGCATCGCCTTGGAGCCGGAGTATCTATTGTTGGTCGGCGCCGCTGAAGTGCGATTGGAAGCGAATCTGAAATACAATGTGCGCGGGGCCAAGGCTTACGAATTGGATTTCGCTTTGCCCGCGGGATGGATCTACGATGACTCGGGCCCATCGGACGTGGTGGACACCGATGGGGTCTCGGTAGCGGATACCAATGCGATCTCCCTTCCGCTGCTGCAACCGGCAACGGGCAAGATCGAGTTGACCGTTCATGCCCATTGGCCGATCCCCCAGCGCAGCGACCGGCTGGAGCTTCCGCTGCCGAAACCGCAGTTCAACTCACCCGGTCCGGCGGTCGTCATTGTGCCGGACGACGACATCGAGTTGATTCCCGACCACGAGCGGATGATCGGATTGATTCATCAACAGATCGACCCGCAGATGCAGCTTCCGCTGCGTCAACAGGCTCCGCTGTTCTACCGAGGCGAGACGTCCGACGCGGTTTTTGCCGCCGGCTTGCAGGTTCACAGTCAAAGCACCACTGTGGAGGTCAGCAGCCACGTCGACTTGCAACCTCAAGCGGCCAAAGTGGAACAGGAGTTGAACTACACGATCAAGTACGAACCGGCCGATCACTTCACGATCCGCATTCCGCGGGAATTGGCGATCGCCGGTGGGCTGAAGTTCCTCCACGAGGGCAAGCTGCTTCCGCCCCCTATCGATGTGTCGGATGATGTGGGCGTTGGCGGCGAGGACCAGGAGTCGAAAACGGTTCGCAAACAGATCATCATGCCCCAAGGCCAAATCGGCTCGTGCAAGCTGGTGGTGCAATACTCGGTGCCGTCGTACAAGGTCAGCCCGAACGAACCGACCCGAATCTCCATCCCCCTGGTGATGCCCGACGAAGGGGAACTGTTGTTGAATCGGCTCGACGTGTCCGCGGGTCCCGAGATCGAGGTGGCGGCATGTCCGGGACCGTGGAATGCCGCGGAGACCGGCGCGCCGGAGTCCGATCTACGGAGACTCTCGCTCTCGGCCAAGGAACCGACCGAGCAGGTCGAACTGCAGGTTGCACTGGAAGACGGAAGAAACGAGGGGGCGACGGTCGTCGAACGGGCGTGGGTGCAGACCTCGCTGACCGACTCGGCACGACAGGATTACGCGGTCTTCTCTTTCACCAGCAGCCGAAGCGAACTTCGCGTCGCCATGCCGCACGGAGCGACCATCGACCGGATGGAGGTCCGGCTCGACGACGCGCGACTGACGGTGCGCCAAGACGACGAGGGTCGCCTGATCATACCGCTCTTCGACGACGAGCTACTTCACCACTATGTCCTGGAACTGCGGCTCCATTTTCCGCTGCAACGTCCCGCTCCCGGACGGATGTCGATCGAGATCCCCGAATTGGGCGACGACGTTTGGATTCGCCGGCTGTATTGGGAGCTCGTACTGCCGCCGGATGAGCATGTGATGTTCGCGCCGAAGGGATTCACCAGCGAGTGCAACTGGGAGTGGTCCGGCTACTTCTGGGGTCGCCAACCGCTCTTGGGACCTTCGCAGCTGGAGACCTGGGCCGGCGCGTCGAACATCACG
>JAZFUB010000450.1:0-6747 GCA_036447015.1 Thermoguttaceae bacterium
TCATGATCCACCGGTCGTCGTTGAGTGTCCAGGTGGTCGCGATGTAGGCCCCCAGCACGATCTGGGCCATGACCGTTGCGAGAGAGAGATACACGAACAGTGTCATGCCCGCTCGCATCATTCGTATGAGGCGTCCAATCACAAGACTTCCTCCGTTACTCTGGTTCGTGTGGCAACTTCATCCATCCGCTTGATTTCCTGTCGGCTCTCTTCCTCGCGATGTCGCTTGGCCTGGTTTTCGCGTAGTTTTTCCAGCACGCGTACTTCGCGATTGGCCTCGACGAGCGCCTGGCGGCGGCGTTCGACTTCGGCGGTCACCCTTTCTCGTTGCCCGGCCAGTTCCTTCTGCCGGACTCTTAGCGTCAGTTCATAGCGTCCCGCGGCGACCAGGCGATCGATGTCGATCACACCCGGACCGGCCGCCTCGCGGCACTGGTCGAGCAGATCGATCAACGCTTCGTCAATGTCCCGGATTTGCTGCTGCAACACGTCGTCGGCGTGGTATGCTTCGGCCAGTTCCGCGCGGCGCTGGTCGCGAGTCGCCTCGCGCAGCCGCAGTAATGTCGCCAGTCGGAACTTGAATTTTGCCATGGTTGATGGAGGACGTTCGTCGGATTAAGTGCGGCCTGCCGAGGTCTGGGGAGTGCGTTGATTGGGTGGCGCGGCCGGCGGTTGTTGTGTCTGCGCGGTGGCGACGTGTTTCGTGTAGGCGGCCTGGAGTTGCTGCAACCCGGTCCGCGCGTCGTCCAGCGTCGAGGGCTCCCCGACCGATTGACGCAAGTAGGCGTTGATCTGGTCCTGCATGTCGATGGCTGCGTCAACCACCTTGTTGCTGCCGCGACGGTAGGCGCCGACCGAAATCAGGTCTTCATGGTCGCGGTAGGCCGCCAAGAGCTCTCGCAGGGAAAAGGCGGCCTGGCGATGCGTTTCGTCGGTGACCTCGGGCATGAGACGACTTAGGCTTTGCAGCACGTCGATGGCCGGGTAGTGCCCTCGGGAAGCCAGATCCCGCGACAGCCAGGTATGGCCGTCGATCAGGCCTCGCACGGCGTCGCAGATCGGTTCGTTCTCATCGTTGGCCTCGACCAACACGCTATAGAAGGCCGTGATGCTTCCGACCGGGCTGCGTCCGGCCCGTTCGACCAGTTTCGGCAGCAAGCCGAAGACGGACGGCGGGTAGCCCCGGGTCGTCGGCGGTTCGCCGGCCGCCAGCCCGATCTCTCGCTGTGCCAAGGCGAATCGGGTCAACGAGTCCATCAGCAACAACACATCCTTGCCCTGATCGCGAAAGTGCTCGGCAATCGTCGTGGCCGTGTAGGCGGCCTGCACGCGACGCAGGGCCGGTTCGTTGCTGGTGGCCACCACGATGACGCTCTTGACCATCCCCTTCGGCCCCAGTTCGCGCTCGAGAAACTCGTTGACTTCTCTTCCCCGCTCGCCGATCAGGGCAATCACGATCACGTCGGCCGATGTGTAACGGGCCATCATGCCGATCAGCACGCTTTTGCCCACTCCGGAACCGGAGAAGATTCCCATCCGCTGACCTTTGCCGCAGGTCAACAGTCCGTCGATCGCGCGCACACCGGTGGTCAACGGCTCGTCGATTCGCGGACGCGAGCAGGGATGGGGCGGTTGCCGGCTGAAGGAACTCCGATCGTGGAGCATCGGCATCGGCTTGTCGTCGACCGCGTTGCCGTCGGCGTCGACCACGCGCCCGAGAAGTCCGTCGCCGACACGCAACCATCGCGCCGTGCGAACCAGCCGAACCCGATTGCCATGGCGCACACCGGTCGAATCGCTCAGCGGCAACAGCAGCGTCGACACGTCGCGGAACCCGATGACTTCGGCCAGAAGCGGCCTTTCGGGCTCGCGCTGGATTTCGGCCACGGCGCCGACCGGGGCCGGGAAACCGGCCACCGAGATCGTCATCCCCACGGTACTGACCACGCTGCCGATCAGTTCGGTCGGTTCGATGGCTTCGAGTTGTTCGGCAATATCCAGCATGATCGAAATCCGTGTTACGTCAACTCTTCCTCAATACGCTTCAACTGCGACTCGAACTGTTGATCGATGACGCCGAATTTGGTCTCGACGCGACAACCGCCGGGCGTGATCTTGTCGTCGGCAATCAGCTCGGCCGCGCTCAGCGATGAAAACTCCTTGACGAGCATGTCGATCTGGTCGCCAAATGCCGCATAGTCGGCCGGGTTCAGGTGAATCCGCAGTTGGGAGCTGCCGGAGGCCAACTGCAAGGCTTCTCGAACCAAGGTCAACGTGATTTCCGGGTCCTTGCTCAGTTCGCGACGGATCAGTCGTTTGGCGATCGCCGCGGCAACGTGTACGGCCGTCGCTTCCCAGTGGCGTTGCCATGCCTGCTTCGCGTCGTGGATCTCCTGGATCGCTTGCCTCAGGGCGGGCAGAGCCGTGGCCAACTGCTTCTGGACGAATTCCTCGACCAATAGCATCCCCGCCTTGTGTCCCTCCTCTTCCGCCTGTTTTCGAACGGCCATCGCGTCCTGTCGCGCCTTGGCCACAATGGCGACGGCCTCTTCTCGAACCTTGTCCAGGTACTCGTTGGCCTTGGCGGCCATGTCGTCGAAATTGAACGCCACGCTATGAATCCCGCGATTCTGGTCGGTGGCTCGGATGATCGTCGTCATAGGTCAATCGTTCTCGATGTCCATCACTCTGGAGGTTGTCCACTTTGGAGGTTGTCGGTTCGCGGCACCTAAGGGGCGGCTACGCAGCGTAGGAAAGGCTCCCGTTGTGCGACGGCGTCGTAGCGGCCAGTTCAATACGTCCTTCCACGGCCAAACGGCGTGCCGTCTGGGCAATACGTTGCCGGGCATCTTCCATGTCGCTTAGGCGGATCGCGCCCGGGTGGTCGAGTTGTCGGCGAATCGCGTTGGCTTCCGTCGGGGGAAGTCGGCCGAGCACCCGATCGATCAACTCGGGCGAAGCCCCGATCAGCGCCGTGATCGCCAATTCCGGTCCGGCCGTATCGAAGACCATCACCAGCGCGGCGTCGTCAAGCTGCACCAGATCGTCGAATTCGAGTTGTTTCGATCCGAGTCGCTCAGCAAGCGCTCCGTCGTGCATGGCAAGGTTGTCGAGGATCTGCATGCCGACCTGCCCGTCCGAGGCTTCGAGGATACCGTGGACGGCCTGCAAACCGGCCACCCGCCGCCGCTGCATGGGGACTTGCTGCGACAAGCGCATCTGGAGTGCCCGTTCCACGTCGCGAAGGACCACCGGGTCGGTTTCCTCCATGTCGATGAGCCGATGGATCACCTCAACCTGATCGGCGTCGGGCAACCGCGTCAGCACACTGCCGGCCCGCTCCGGCGGCAGATGGGCAAGCACCAGGGCAATCGTCTGAGGGCGTTCGTCGGCCAAGACTCGGGCAAGTCGTTCCGCTTCGGTTTCACTGAGAGACTGAAAGGGCTTCGCATTGGCGTAAGGTGGCTCGGCCGGATCGACGCCGCAAAGCAATCCTTCCGGCGGCGACGGCCGGGCCGCCAAATCTCCACGCGTCAAGTTTCCATGCGGCGAATATCCCCGCGACGGACGGACGTCCAGTTCGACTCCCGGCGGCTCCTTCTCGGGCACGAGCGGCCCGATGCGAAAGAACTCGTCGACCACTCGGCGTTGCTCGGCCGGATCGATTTCACCAAGGTCGACCATCATCTGGCGCACCGCTCGGGCCTGCTCGGGAGTCAACTGATCGAGCATCTCGTCGGCCGTCTTCCGATCCAGTCCGGCCACGAGGACAGCCGCCTTGCGGAGGCCGCCATCTCGAAGATTGGCGTCTTGAAGGTCACTGTTTCGAAGGTTTTCGTCTTTGCTGTGCATTGTTTCAGCCTAAGTACTCGTAGGGTGGGCACCGCCCACCAAAACTCGCTTGACGTGTTCCGCTTGGTTTTTGGTGGGCGGTGCCCACCCTACTCTTTCTCAATCCAAGGAGGTCTCAGATCGCGCTGCCGATCCAACCCTTGAGGATGTTCGCGGCGGCATCCGGATCTTCCTTGACCAGTTCGCTAAGCTCGTCGCGCAGCGAGCGTCCGCTTCCGGCGAAGCGTGACAGCCGGTGCTCGATATTGTCTTCCTCGCTCCGTTCACTCTCTTCGCCCTCGATTGACGCCACTCTCGGTTTCCTCACTTCGGACTCGGGTGCGGACGATCGGACCATGGAACGCAACATCACCAGGCTGAAAGCCGCCAGCCCGATCATTCCGACGGTGCTCCAGTATTGGCCGAACCAGACCATGGCGTTTTCGCCCATCCCCGGCACCGGCATTTCGGCCGGCGGAATGTCCTGAAACGTCGTGATCTTGACTAGATCTCCGGCATCGGCGATTCCCTCGGGCACGGGAAGGAGGATCGCGATGGCTTCCTTGATCTTGGCCTCTTCGGTCACCTGAATCGTGGCCAAATCGGCCTGCTCCGGCGTTGCCGGCTCTTCGCCCTCTTCGGGCGGATTGAGTTCCTTCCAGATCTTCTTGTAATAGCTGCTGGGAACGGCGACCGACACGGTCACGCGCTTCGGCGTGAGCCCCTCTTTCTTGATGGCCTTTTGTATAACGTCGGGAATGCTGTCGACTTCGCGTTTCGTGCTTTCCAACGAAGTGCTCGATCCTTGGCCGTAGGAGCCACTCAGCCGCTGCGGGGTATTCATACTGCCCTGGCTGCTAAAGCCCGGCGCTCCCGCAACGCGCGGCGTCTCGGAACTTTCGCTGACTGATTCGTCCATTTCCGAAAATGCAAACCCTTTCGGGTTGTACTGGATGTCCGTCTCGCTCCACTCCTTCTCGAGGTTCAACTCGACGCTGACCGCCACGGTCACGCCCGGGACATACGAGAGGGTCTTGAGAATCTTGCCTCGGTAGGCCTCGGCATGCACGCGTTTCAGCGTGACGAACCGGTTTTCGCCGCCGGGGCCATCCGGGTCGCCGGGATAGTTGCGGCCGTCCGTGTCCACGATCCCGACGTTTTCCGGCGGCGTGTTAATCGCGTCGGCCACCAGGTGACGGATCGCCGAGACCAGCTTGCCGGTGAGACTGTCGGAGGCGGCCGGCGTGACCATGACCACGGCCGTGGTGGCTTCCTCTCGCCGCAACCCACCCTTCTTCTTCGTTTCGTAGAGGACGTAAGCCGTTCGGACCCCCTTCATCGAACTGACGATCATGCTAAGAGCCCTCTGTTTTGCAACCTTCTCTTTCGCTTCACGATCCGCCGACGACATGAACGAACTGGCATCCTTCATCGGCTCTGCAAGCACGTCATGGATGTTCGGCGGCAGGGCCCCGGCATCGGCCAGGGCGGCCAGGTAGGTCGTCTGCTGTCCTCGCGGCACCAGAATCTGCGTCCCGCGGATCTCGTACGTTGATTTCAGACCGGCTGCGTCGAATGCCGCCAGCATCGCCGGAATCAGGCTGGCCGGCACGGGCTGGCCGTTCATCAGGTCGGTATCCGGGCTGGCGATCTGGCCGGTGAACAGATATCCCAAGCTGACCACCACCACGACCAACAGCAGCCCGGCGGTAATCCGACTGCCGGGACTCATCGAGCGGAACAGGTCACTCAGCTGGGAAAAGGTCTGGTGGAAAACTTCCATCTATGGAACCTCGGGGAGGGTTTTGTCTTGGAACTAGTGCTCCGTCAAACGCGAATATTCTTGACCTCTTCGTAGGCCTGGACCATCTTGTTGCGGACTTGGATCATCATGCGAAAGGCCATGTCGGCCTTTTGCACGGCCGTGAGCACTTCGGCCGGGTTGACTTCTCCGCCGGTGACCAACTTCTCGACCGCCTTGTCGGCCTCTTGCTGCATCGAATTGACCTCGCGAATCGAGTCGAGCAGAAAGTCCTTGAACGACGTCGAGTCCTTCGAGGGGTCGGGTTGCCCGGAGGTCGGGCCGGCAAGCTGAGCGGGCGACAGCATCGGGATATTCAAGCTTTGAATCGGGTTCATCAGGCCAGAATCCTCAGGGTCTGTTGGGTGAGGTTCTTCGTAATATCCATCACACCAAGGTTGGCCTCGTACGCACGAGCGGCCTCCATGGCGTCGACGAATTCAACCATCATATTGACGTTCGGATACGCAACGTAGCCCTTGTTGGGCCCTTCTTGGATCGACTCGGGATTGCCCGGGTCCCAACGCAAAAGGGGCTCGACGTTTGAGGTCTCGATCGAGCTGACCCGCACGCCGGGCGCTCCATGGGCTCCGATCTCGTCGTCCGTTTGGAAAACGGTGTACTTCGGCTGGTACGGCACCCGCTCGCCCTGTTCGTTGTGCGTGGTCGACATGTTGGCGATGTTGCTGGAGATGGCGTTCATGCGAACCCGCTGCGCGACCAGGCCGCTGGTACTGATGTCGAGGGCTGCAAACATTGTTTGGTTCTCCATGGTTCGTCGCCGCGTGGGCGACGGCTAAACTTGTTGTCGCCGTGCCGGCGACCGCTAAACGGTTAGGTTCGGCCGCTGATGGCGACTTGTAATTGGCGAAACTGGTGGGTCATTAGGGTCAATGCCAGATTGTGCTGCATCTGGTTCTTTACCATCTCGGTCACTTGGAACTCGAGCCCGACGTTGCTCTTGTCGTGATAGAGAATCGATTTCGGGTTCTTGGAGATCTCGGCGAACAATTCGTCTCGGTTCTCGCCGGTCTGGCTCAGGCTGTCGGGTGTTGCCGGTTGGTTGCCTCGCTCGATCGCCTTGCGCAAACGGTCCTGAAAGTCCTCGACCGACA
>JAZFUB010000451.1:0-3606 GCA_036447015.1 Thermoguttaceae bacterium
ACTGAGAATCATTCTCACTATCGACAATCTTAGTCTATTTTTCCATACGAAACAACCCTGGGGACGGACAAATGGGGCTCTCGGAAGGAAATGGTGACGTAAGTGCTGTTGACACAAGTGGTTAGCTTCGCTCAAATCAATGCCCGAAAACTGCTTACGCCAATCGGTTCGCGACTGGCCAACGGCTCGCCGTATGAGACATTGATCGACCACCCCCAGGTTGCCGCCAGATGCCTCAGACGATCGACGAATTTCGGCCCATCCGGCGGCTGCCCATCTGGCGGTTGATTGTCGACGAACTGGCTACGATAGCACTCGATGGCCGCCTGTTTCTGTTCCCAATAGTCGCTTATGTCCAGCACGAATGCCGGTTGCGGAATCTGATGCAGGTGGACGCAATAGTAGTAGAGGATCCGCTTCGGATAGTGCGGGTCGCCGGGCAGGTCCGTTTTGGTCAGCTTGGCCCAAAATCGGGCGGCCTCGACAAGCTGCGTGGCAGCGACGTGGTCAGGGTGGGCATCGACCCAATAGGGCGCGAAAATCCAATCGGGCCGAGTTCGCCGAAAGACGCCGGCCAGTTTCGCTCGGGCCGCGATCGTCGGCTCGAGCTGCCGGTTGGGAAGACCCAGGTTTTCGCGCCAGTCGAGCCCAAGGATCTCGGTCGCGGCCGCCGTCTCGCGAGCCCGAATCTCCGGCGAGCCCAACGGCGTGGGTTCGCCGTCGGTCAAATCCAAGACACCGACCGACAGCCCCTCATCCTTGAACTTGAGAATGGCACCCCCCATACCCAGTTCGGCATCATCCGGATGGGGGGCAACTATGAGAACGTCAAGCATGGTATCCTGGCTCCCGTGGGGCTCTGTTTCGGTTCATCCGGAATCTGCGTACCCGACCACACAGCGGAAGTACCGGTGCCTCTTCTCTGTTCATGGATTTCCGGCAAAACGCGTTGTTTTCTGGCGTTTCGACCCGCTCGGCGACAGAGAAGAGGCACCGGTACTTCCCTGCAGCAGATACCAGGTACGCTTCAGTCGGATGAACCTCTATTTCTTAGATTAGGTGCCATTGTACGCCCGTTCGGCATTCGAGTGAACTGCCCTGGACGGCGGATCACGATTCTGCGAGACTCCCGTCCCTATTCTTGGGTCCCCCTATTCTTGGCACATTCTTGGTAGGTTCGACCATGTTGCGTTCCACTTATCTTTGCTGCGTGAGGTCCCGAGGTATCCGCTGGTGTGGCATTGCGGCAGCCGTGGCATGTCTGGGGCTGTCGAGTTGCACGAATCTGGCGACCTATCGAGAGGACGCGTTCCGCGATCTTGACCCGAGGGATTACACCCGGCAGGTCGACCCGGCCGACCGTCACACCGGCTACTTTGGCGTCGACCCCAGGGCCCAACAGATCGATCGGAACTTCGGGCCCGGACTGTAGTAGACCGTCTCTATAACATGCGATTGCAACTCGCGTTTCCAGGAGACCTCTTCCATGCCCGACGCGGCCAATGATCTTTATGCGCAAGTCTGTCGACATGCGGTCGGCACCGCCCTGCTCGGTTCGATTGAAGAAACGCTCGGCTGGGACGAGAGGACGAAGATGCCTTCTGCCGGAGGTGAGCATCGGGCGGAACAGATGACGCTTTTGGCCGGCATGAGTCATCAGCGATGGACCGATCCGAAGTTTGGAGAGCAACTGGCCGAGTTAGCCGAGAGCCCATTGGCCGATCTGCAACATGGCGACAAGGGCGTTACCATACGTCGCTTGAAGCGTCAACACGACAAACGGGTCAAGCTGCCCCGGGCGTTGGTCGAGGAACTCACGCGAACGGCCGTGCTGGGGCAACAAGCGTGGCAGGAAGCCCGGGCGAACGACGACTTCCCGTCGTTTCAACCGCTGCTCGAAAAGATGGTCGGACTGAAGCAACAGGAGGCCGAAGCGCTGGGCTACTGCGAGTTTCCTTACGACGCACTGCTGGACGATTACGAGCCGGGCGAGTTGACGTCCACCGTGGCCAAGGTGCTTGCCGACCTGCGCGAGCAGTTGGTGCCGCTGGTCGCCGAGATTCGCGAGAGTGGGCGTCGGCCGGACGTGTCGATCCTTCACCGCAGTTTTCCGGTCGACGTGCAAGAGGCGTTCGGCCGGGAAGCAGCCGCCGCCATAGGTTTCGATTTCAAGCGGGGTCGGCTCGACGTGACGACGCACCCGTTCTGTGCGGGACTGGGACCGAACGACTGCCGCATCACGACCCGGTACGACGAGAACTTCTTCAGCGGTGCCTTTTTCGGTATCATGCACGAAGCGGGACACGGCATCTACGAGCAGGGACTTCCGGGCGATCAATACGGTTTGCCGTTGGGCGAGGCCGTCTCGATGGGTATCCACGAATCGCAATCGCGGCTGTGGGAGAACATGGTCGGCCGCAGCAGCTCGTTTTGGTACTACTTCTTCGATCGGGCCAAGGAGAAGTTTCCCGGAGCGCTCGACGACGTGTCGCCCGACGCGTTCTACTCTGCCATCAACGACGTTCGTCCGTCGCTGATTCGCGTCGAAGCCGACGAAGCCACTTACAATTTGCACATTCTCATTCGCTTCGAACTGGAGCGGGCCTTGTTGGACGGCGACCTGCCCGTGGCCGATTTGCCGAGCGCATGGAACGCGAAGTATCGAGAGTATCTGGACATCGAACCGCCCGACAACGCGCGGGGTGTGCTGCAAGACGTCCATTGGAGCGCCGGATTGATCGGCTACTTTCCGACCTATTCGCTGGGGAATCTCTATGCGGCACAGTTTTTCGCCCGGGCCGACGTCGAACTGGGCGGATTGGCCGAGCAGTTCGCCCGCGGCGACTTTCAGCCGCTGCGACAATGGCTTCGGGAGAAGATTTACCAGCAGGGGCAACGCTACCAGGCGGCCGAACTGGTCCAACGGGTTACCGGACACCCGCTTTCATCGCAGCCCTTAATCGAGCATCTCCGTGCGAAGCTCGGGCCCTTGTACGGGCTCGCGTGAATCTTGTCGCGCCACGGTTGGGGCTCTGAACGGTTGGGACTCTGAGTCGAAGTCGACGGTTCGATCAGGCGGTGGTCGCTGTCGCAATCTCTCGCTGAGTCGCGAAGGTACGCGCCAGGGCCGCTGTCCATCGTCGCTGTCGACTCAGCGCGTGCTCGACGAGTTCCACCACCTCGCCCGTATCCAACGGCTTCAAGAGGTAGTCGGTCGCCCCCAATTCGAGCGCATCGCTCAATGCGTCGAGCGTCGAGTGGCCGGTGATGAACAGCACCTGCGTGCATGCATTGCGACGTTTCGCGCAGCGGAGCAACTCCAGGCCGTTGACGTCCGGCATTTCCAGATCCGTTATCAGAATGTCGACCACCTCCTGTTCGATCCACGACCGGGCATCCTTTGCACGGGTAAGTGACTTCAGCTCGATCTGGTCTTGAAAAGATCGCTCGATAACGGTTGTCAGCAATCGAACGATACTCGGGTCATCGTCGACCAGCAGCAACCTTGTGGTTCGTTTCGGCGCGGTCATCATTCTAATCCTATCCCAGTGAGGGTTAGTTTCCCGAAGTCGGTAGAGAGTCCCGACGCATCTGTCCGTTCGACCC
>JAZFUB010000452.1:0-4343 GCA_036447015.1 Thermoguttaceae bacterium
TCGACCGGACGGCCGAGGCGGCGAACGTCTGTCGAACCCAACTTCCACCATTGCATTCGATTCTGGTCGCAGGTCAGAACAATCGGTGCTCCCGTCCTACGGCACGCGGCAACGGTGTCGGGGTCACTCACACCATCCAGCACGACAATGCAGGCGGATCTGGCATCAAATGGCGGATGAGCGAAAGCAGCGAGTGCAACTCGTGTACTCCTGTCAAACGTCACGTTCTGCAAGACAAAGCTGCGACGATACCCACATCTTTCGATGTGCGACCGCAATTGAGACGCGATTAGTGGTGCTGTGGGAATGGCTGCTCTCCTTGCCGAACTCTCCCATTCATGTATACATCAGGCTGGCAGTTCTGTCATCGGTTCGTGGCAGACTAGGGATTCGGCAATCTTCTCCCAGCCGGAATACTCTATCGATTCCGCGAAAGTGTCCACACGCCCCTCGGTCACCCAGTTTATCAGATTTCCGAGAGTGTGAAACTGCAGTTTCCGTCCGAGGTGCCCTTTGGCCAGGCACTGGCTGAATCGGCTGCTCTGCAATCAGACACGCGATTCCAATACCTCTTACCCAGACGGTCGCTTCGCTGTGATGGCTCTGCCGCCGTGGCGAACCATCAAGTCTGCGGTGGGCGCCTGCCCAATGGCCGTGGCCTCTGTTTTTCCGGTTCGTGCAGCAGGTTCACGCACGGCCGAAACGCAAGGAAGACGACCTAGGAAACGATGCTCGGTGACCTCACGTCACGCAATTTGCACTACGGGACAAGCACGCCTTGACGGATCGCCTTGCGAGCAAACGGCGCTACGCGGGACTAGCCCCATCCGCGACCTCTTGCGCCGACGACAACTTCACTGTTATGCGAGTTCCATCGCCGCAATCGGTCGCAAGTTCTCCGCAGGTCATGGTCAAGGTCGCCCGGCGTCAACGGAAGAGGCCGCCGATCCGAAGACCGACGGCCTTATCCTATAGATTCCGCCGAAGCGGGTTAGGCTGCGATGCTGCCAAGATTCGCGTTCCTTCTATAAACCTATAGGCCGCCGAACCCCGAATCCTGACATGGAAAAACAAGAAAAATCGCAAAACGGCTCGGAAGAGTGGCATGGGCAAGATGTGGCGTGTCCTATTCGGCCCGTGGTCGTTCCGGGCCGAGGACTTCGTCGAGCATGTCCTCGAACGCGTCGAAACCGGCCGATTCGGTGACCGGCTGCTTCCATTGGGTTACCGTCTTATTGGACAACCCGGCGGCCCGGTCCATTTCGAGGGTCGCTCTCTTGTGGGTGCCCGGCACGGTTCCGTGGACGCTTAGCCGGCCGTTGGCTCCGTATTGGAATGTCACTTCAATGGGCCAACCTTTGGGCAGTCCGGCCGGGAGGTCGCGAATTCCCGTCTTGCCGATGACGGTGCATTCGCTCGGCAGCGGGCTTTCGCCCTCGAGGATCCGAATCACGATCGAACGTTGACCTTCCGACTTCGTCACGAACCGATCGGTCTTTTCGGCCGGCAAGGGGGTGTTTCGTGGAATGAGGATCACGTTCGTCTTGCGCATCGTTTTCTGATCGATGCCCTCGATACCCAAACTGTGCGAATTGACGTTCGTCACCTCGAACGCCACGCGATCGTCTCCCGACTCCTTGGCCGTCAGGTAGGCCGCATAGAGCCCGGCGCCTCGGGCAACGGCCTCGTCCGGGTTGACCGTGTGGTCGGCCGCGATGCCGGTCAGGCCTTGCAACATGGTGCCGACCATGGGCATGCGCGTGGAGCCGCCGACCAACAACACGCGAGAAACGTCGCTCCATTGCAGCCCGGCGGCCACGAGGAGTTGCCGCGTCGTGTAGGCCGTGCGTTCCAACAGGTCGGAGGTCATCTCCTCGAACAGGACGCGCGTCACCGGCACCTTGACCTTGCGGCCGTCGAATTCGACCCGCATCACAGCTTTCTTCCGGGCACTGAGCGAGTGCTTCGCCTCGACGGTCGCCTGGAACAGGCGTTTCAAGGCGGCCGGATCTTGCCGGGGGTCGGTGCCATGGGCTCGCTTGAAGGCCTCGGCCGCATGATCGACCAGGCGCTGATCCCAGTCGTGTCCACCGAGTCGCACGTCGCCATCGGTGGCCAAGGTCTTCACGTCACCCGGCGCCAGCTTCAGGAGCGTTGCGTCGAACGTTCCGCCACCCAGGTCATAGACCAGGATGGTCATTTCCTCGAGGGCCTCGCCCTCGGGCGACAGATAGCCGAGCATTTCGCCGAACGCGAGCGCGGCGGCAGTCGGTTCGTTGACGATGTCGAGCACCGAGAGACCGGCCATCTCGGCCGCATCGACCGTCGCCTTGCGTCGCGGTTCGTCGAAATAGGCGGGCACCGTGATCACGGCTCGAGAACCGGGGCCGATCTGCCGGACGAGATCCTCCTTGAGCCTTCGCAGAATGCATGCCTGGATGACTTCCGGCGGCAGGAATTGGCCGTGGATGGGATGCGAATAGACCGCCTCCCCCATGTCCCGCTTGACCCACTCGGCCACCTTCTCGGGCGAGACGGTCACGGCACCGCGAGCCTCCTTGCCGACGACGACCCGGGCCTCGTCGAAGAGCACGATGCTGGGCGTGAGCAACTCGCCGTCCGCATTGCGCACCAACTGCGACCGGCCCGACTCGTCGACCCAAGCGACAGCCGAGTTGGTGGTTCCCAGATCGATTCCGACGGGGATCGGTCGCGTCATGGTATCATCGTGGATTGTCGTAAACAACTACATTACAACAAGTTGGGCCCATCTATCGCCCCTGTCCGTGCGGCCCCGCGCCTACAGCATACCATCTTAGAACTCGTACGGGAATAACTTCCCGATTCAGTTCTTGGGTGTTGGCTTTGAGCTTTGAGCCTTGAGCTATGGACTTTCTCACTGCTCATAGCTCACTGCTCATAGCCAAATCGGGAAGTAATTCCTGTACGAGTTCTTAGTGCGTGTAGAAGAATCACTTGGCGACTTTCCGTGCGCCGTTCTCTTTCTCTCTTCAATCACCGGCGGCGGTTGAGATATCGCGTGACGGCACGCAGCAGGCCGGCCAGGATCATCAGTCCCATGGGGGCGGCGACGGCCATCAGCACGAAGAAGCCCGGCGGCATCGTCGAACGGCCCTGATGACGATGCAACAAGCCGGCCAACGCGGCCGCCAGCACACTGAACAGAACCATGACCAGCAGCATGGAGGCCAAACCAAACTGAAAAGGCCGCTTCTGCGGAGGTTCAGGCCCATTGTCCGACATCAGAGATCACCCATCCACCAACCGTTTAGCAGCCGCCGGCACGGCGGCGTCTCGTTGCATCGCCCCACCCAGCTATTGTAGCGAAAAGGCAAGGCATCGCAAAGTCGCCGTACCGGCGACAGCTAAACCGAGCTTGGAAGCCATGTCCACAAAAGGCTTCCGACGCCCCTTAATCTTCCCGTTTCGTGCTTCCTCTTGTAATCGTCAGCAGGCGGTCGGGCGATACGTTGCGGAGGATGTCGACGCCGCCGCCGATCCAGTGGACCTCGATGCGGTCGATGCGGTCGTGTTTGCCCAGGCCGAAATGCGGGCGCATGCCGAAGTGGCTTTGATAGCCCTGTCCGCTGTGGACTTCGTCGATCTGCGTCCGGTCGCCGGTCACGACTTTCACTCGCGCTCCGATGCCGTCGCGATTGCCGTTCGGATCGTTCAAACGGATTTGGATCCAGTGATTATTGCCCGGCGAATCGTTTCTGAGGATCGTGGGTCCATGCCGTATGTTGAGAATCACGATGTCGATGTCGCCGTCGCCGTCGAGGTCGTCGAAGGCCGCACCGCGGCTGGCGAGCTTGACCGCCATGCCGTCGCCCGACTGGTCGGACACGTCGACGAACTTTCCGTTGCCCGTGTTCATCAACAAGACGTTTCGGGCCATGTAGGTTGCCATATCGTTGAACAGTTCGACATTATCCTGGACGTGTCCACAGGCGATGAAGAGATCTCGATCTGCGTCGTTGTCGAAATCGACGAAGGCGTTCCCCCAAGTCACGTCGGCTGCCGTTCCCGCACCGGCCCCGGCGAGACGCGTGGCGTCTTCGAAGAACCCGTCGCCGAGGTTCTTGTAAAGCGTGGCCAACTGATCCTGGTAAGACGTCATGTGCAGATCGAGCCAACCGTCGTTGTTGTAATCTGCGCAAGCGACTCCCATGTTTCCCTGGGATTTGCCTCTGAGTTCGTAGGCGATTCCGCTCATGAGGCCCACTTCTTCGAATTTCCCAGTACCGTCGTTTTGGTAGAGAAAGTTTGCAAAGACATCGTTGGCCACGATGATATCGGTGTCGCCGTCGTTGTCGTAGTCG
>JAZFUB010000453.1:0-2234 GCA_036447015.1 Thermoguttaceae bacterium
TCGCCGTGGTGGGGGGCAATATCTACGTGGGTTCGCTCAGCGGGCTGCGCAAAATCGAGGTCTTCGATCGCTCCGGCGAGTTCCTCCGCAACATGGCGATCGCCTTTCCCGTCAGCGCGCTGCACGGGGATCATGATCGCAACTCCGCCGTGACGGAAACGATTGTCAACGGCGGATTCGAGGCCCGTGATTTCTCCGCCTGGAATGCCCTGAGCAACGGGTTGCCGGAATTGACGCCCTGGGCCGTAGGCTCGGCCGGCGGCGGGTTTTTCTATGACTCGTCGCCCCGCTCCGGGTCGTATAGCGCGTACAACGGATTCGATGGAGAGGCCGGCCTGAAGTATGAACTCTACCAGGACGTAACCATCCCCGTCGGCGTCATCAAGGCCACGCTGAGGACCAATCACCGCATCGTGGCTTCGGGAAGCGGCATGGGTACGGCAGATCGCATCCTGGAAATCTCGGTTCGCGATACCGCCAATGCCGTGCTCGAGAGCCTCTACACCCAGCGGATCTCGCCGGAACTGCGGCCGCCAACCGACCTGGGCTGGAACACGCAGTTCTTCGATCTCTCGGCGTACGCCGGGCAGACCGTGCGAATCCATTTCGCCGAGACGATTCCCGACACGCATGCCGGTCCCGCCTTGATCGAACTGGACGACATCAGCCTGCTCGTCGAACCGATGCGCGAAGAAGTCCTCCCCGACGTCGACGCATACACGTTCGACCTGACCGGCAAAACCGCCGGGCCGATCGACGTCATCTTGACCGGGCAGGACGGTGTCGACTTTTCGGGCGAAATGTTGGAGTTGTTGGACACCGACGGCGTCACCGTGCTCGCCACGGCAAGCCCGGCCCCGCTCGGCGTGTCGGCAACCAACTACGATCTGGCCATCCTCGACTTTGTGGTTCCGGGGGATGGGATTTACACGTTGCGGTTGACCTCGTCGGTCGGAGGCCGCTACGGGATCGTCGTCACCGATCGGGTGATGTTCGAGAGTGAGCCCAATGCGCAAATCGGCGGCCCGCTGCGCACGCTGGCCAGCCCCGGCGAAGCGATCGGCTATCTCGAAGCCGACACGCCTTTGCTGTTTGTCGCCGAGTGGCAAAGCCCCACGTCCAGCACGATTCATACGGTCGATCCGCTCACCGGCAGCATCCTCAACAGCTTTCCCGTTCCGGCGAGCCTTACCGACCGGGCCGTCAAGCTGAACCTGGCCTTCGACGGCAATCGCCTGTTTTGCAGCACCGGAGACGAGGGCACCGCCATCTACGTGCTCGATGCGCGCGACGGGACCGTGCTGGAGGATTTCACCGCGACCGCCACCGTTTTTGGGGTCGGTCTTGGCTATGCGCGTGGAGAACTCTTCGTCGCCGACCACGGGCAAGGCGACGTCGACGTCTACGACGCCCAGTCGTTCGCCTATTTGCGATCCTTCGATGCACCACAAATGCCATTGACCGGTTTGTCCGGCGACGATGCAAACCGGCTGCTGTATGCCGTCGACTATACGACGCACACTCTGCTGAAGATGGATCCGGCCACGGGGGCCGTCCTCGACTCGGCGCCCGCCGGACCGGGAAACCTCTGGGGGACGGCCGTTCTCGGAGACGAAGTCTTCGTGACCGAAAGCGGCGGCCAGGGCTCGCCGGTGCAGAACGTCGTGGTTTACGATGCATCCACGCTCGAGGAGGTTCGCCGATTCGCGATGCCCGTAAACACGTCGATCGCCGGCCTGGGTGGCGACGGTGTCTCGGCCGCCTTCTTTCCCGGAGATGCCTTCTTTCCCGAAGATGCCGGACCGGTCGCCGCGGCCGACGTGGACCGGTACGAACTTCACTTGAATGCCGGCGAGGTGATCATCCTGTTGACGCAAACGCCTCTGGACCATCCGCTGCGACTTCCCGGCAACAACCTGGATCCGAAAATGTCGATTCTCGACGTCGACGGCCTGGTGATCGCTGCGGATACCGACTCGGCACCCGACGGCAAGAACTCGCTGATCCGCTTCGTGGCACCCGAGGGCGATACCTACATCGTCGAGGTGGCGGCCGAGTCCGGCCGGGGCGAGTACCGTTTGACGGTTGCCGGCAGCCAGGTCGTCGGCCGGCAGGTCTTCTACAATAATTCATCCTTCGACGACAACGATCCGCAGCCCAGCGCGGCGGACGACGCGGCGATCGCCACCGACAAGACGGCCTTGCGGCCCGGTGAGAAAGCCACGTCTGCCAAC
>JAZFUB010000454.1:0-4422 GCA_036447015.1 Thermoguttaceae bacterium
CTCGCTTTCCGTCGGGCGTTTCCATCACCATGTTGGTGCCCAGGATGTCGGCCGGCATCAGGTCGGGCGTGAATTGGATCCGCGAGAAGTCGAGATCGAGCGCCTTGGACAACGTTCGCACCAGCAGCGTCTTACCCAGCCCGGGCACGCCTTCCAATAGGCAGTGGCCGCCGACGAACAGACACGTCAACACACCGTGAACGATCTCGTCGTGTCCGACGATCACCCGACCGATCTGCTCGCGAATGGCCGCATAGCGATCGACGAACTCCCGGGCACGTTTCTCCATGGTTTCAGCAATGCTCATACGTCGATCCTGTTCTATGGTTCGTTTCTGTTATGGGGTCGATTCTTGTCGTTCCAGACCTTCTTCTTGGCTCGCAATAGACGCTCCGTATAACTCTCTTCGTCGGTTTTTTCGGGGGTGGCGTCTTCGGGGCCGATCGTCGGCGTCTGGGCGGACGCTGCCGGCCCGGGCTGTTCGTCGAGGATGTCGATGTCGATGGGCGTCTCCTCGGGTGCCTCGAATCGGGCGTCTGCACGGAGTTGTTCGATGCGGCCGGAGACCTCGGCCTTGCGGCTTCGCAGCCGCCGCATCGTTTCGACCACGACCGGCTCGCCTTCGCGTCGCAGGACGAAGTTCCACACCCGGCCGGCCAGCGGGGGCACCCAAGCCAAACTGACGTGGACGCGGCGGAAGAAGACGTCGAAGAAGAAGAGGCCGCTGGCGAAAAGCACAACGAAGTACCAGACGTCCTGACTGCTGGTCGCCTTGGCCAGATCACCGTGGCGGAACGGGTTGATCGGTTCGGTTTCTTCGGACGGTTCGATGACGCGGCCCGGCTTGCCGCCTTTGGGGACGATCTTGGCCAGTTCGCCCAACAGGGCTTCGTTGGCGGCCCGGTCGCGAAATTCGTCGCTGTAGGGCACGTTCACGCCGGCACGGATCGAGATGGGCACTCGCTTCGTGGGGTCGTCGGCCGAAGGGACCGTCGTGGTGATGTTCAACAGGTGGCTGCCGGTTCCCTTGGCCGGAAAGGTGCCGACGTAGCGGCCGGGGGCCGTCTGTTGCAGTTCCAAGGGCATCGGCTTCATGTCGGGCCCCACCGCGATGCTCGACATGGTCAGGAAATTGTAGAACTCGTCGTTCTCGTTCAAGGCCGTGACCACGACGCGGACCTGTTCGTCTTCGACTTCCGTCGCCACGCTGAAGTTACCCGACTGGCCCGAGGGACGCATCGACCAGCGAACGATCTGGCCGAACAGTTTGTCGTAGACGGGTGTGCCGGTCCAGCCGCTCGTCCAGAGCGCGCCGGTGTCGCTGGTGAAGACGACCGCTTTGCCCAGCCCATAGGTCCAACTGGCCAGGATCGAGTTGTTCAGCCCGGCGGCCGGCTCGGGCGACGTGAGCGAGACGTCGACCAGCAGGTTGTCTTTCTTGGTGGTCATCACGAAACCGTCGAGCGGCAGCAGGAGGTCTTCCACACCGGCGACCATTTCGTGGGGGAATAGGACGTTGGGCCGCACGGGCCGTTTGTCCCAGATCAACGGTCGGGCCACGCGCCGGGCCTCGCGCTGGAAGATCTGCGGCAAGGCGCTGGCGTTGCGCACGGCGTAATACTTGCCTCCCGTGTCGGCTGCGATATCAGCGAGCAGTTGGCTTCCGGCCAGACCGTGCGACCCGACGGCGGCGGTCGAGACCGTCACTTTCATCTTCTTCAGCGCGTCGATCACACTCCAACTGGGTGGCGTCGGGTCGCCGTCGCTGATGATGATCATGTGCCGCACGGCCGCGTCGGGGAGCCTTCGGAACCCGGCCACGGCCATTTTCAGCGCGGGATCGAAGTCGGGCATGTCGCCGGGGGTCATCTGATCGACCAGGGCCATCATCCGGTTGCGATTGATGCCGACCGTCAACAGCCCGTTGCGCCACATCCATTGCGTTCCGCCGTTGCCATAATAGAGCAGTCCGCAGTAATCCCGCGCACCGAGCACCTTGATCGCTTCGTGGGCAATGACCTTCTGCCAATGGTTTCCGTCGGGGATTTCGCAGGCGTGGATCAGCATGACCAGCGCACCGCGCGGGACGACCTTGGCGCTCTTGATCTGGAAGTCCAACGGCAGGGCCTTTTCCAGTTCGGTATTAGCCCAACCGCCCGCCCCGCAACTGTTCGGCCCGCCGAGCATCACCAGCCCGGCCCCCATGTGCTGAGTGTTGCTCACGAGCATTTCCATCTGCCGGTCGGTAAAATGCTCGCGAGGCACGTTGGCCAGCAGAACGGTATCGAACTGTTGCAGGTCGTCCAATCCGGAAAAGGCCTGGTCGCTCTGATGCACCTCGACCTCGATCCCTTGCCGCAGCAGAGCCCGAACCAGCGCGGCATGCTCGCCGGTGGGACGGTTCTCGGAGTACTCGTAGTTCTCGATCAGCAGCGCGCGGCCTTTGCCGCGAACGTTCGTGAACCCGGTCGCCCGATTGTTCTGCTGCATGGTGTCGTCTTCGGGCCGATCGGGGATGAACCGGGCTTCGTACGTATAGAAACTGGGCTCGTCGATCTGTTGGCGAACGGTGAAGACCTTCTTGCCCGGCGGAAGCGTGACACGGTCTTCGCTGATCACGATCGGCTCACCGCCGGTCACCTGCGAAACGACCAGCTTGCCGGTGATTGTGCCGGGCTCATTTTCAGAACCGTCGCCTTCGGGACCACTACTGCTCGGTTCGGCCGTGTTCGTGATGACCACTTTCATGTCGAACGGTTGTCCGCGGCGGACGTCGCCGGGAACCGTTAGCCGCTCGACGGCGATCTCCGAGCGGTTGTGGTAACGGACCGGCACGACGTCGATACCGATCCCCGCCGCGGCCAGCCCAAGGGCCTGCTCGGCCACGTCGCCGACGTTCTCGTTGCCGTCGCTGATCAGCACGATCCGTTTCGCGGCATCCTCGGGAAAGGAGGCCTGGGCCAGTTTCATTGCGCCGGCCAGGTTGGTGAAGTCGGGATCCAACGGGCTCTCGACCACAAGGCTCATCTGCACGTCGTCGTCGAACGGCGGGATCTCGATGGCCGCGTCGCGCCCGAACACAACGACCCCCACCCGATCGTCGTCCTGGCGGTGCTTCTCGATGGCCCCGTTGACGTGCTCGATCATGGCGCGGCGTTGCCCGGCCGGAATGCTCAACGATTGGTCGACCACGTAGATGACGGTCAGCCGCTCGCTAACGCGAACCGTCTGGATCTCGGCCAACGCAACGATCAGCAGCAGCACGACGAGAGTCCGCATCCCGATGACGATCCATCGCCGCACGGGTCCCAACAACGCCAGGCGGCGCACGCTGAACCACCACAGAACCGGCAGGATCGCCAGCAATGCGAAATACCAGGGAGACGAGAAAGTGATGTGGTAGTCAAACATTCACATATCGACCCGTTGAACCCGATGGTTATTCGTATCCAAGACATGAATCTTGCCGTGGCTGTCGCGGACCAGCGCCCAGGGGTTGTGCATTTCTCCTTCGCCCCGGCCGTGGGTGCCCCAAAACCCGAGCGATCGGCCGTCGCGGGTGAGTTTTTGGACCCGATGGTTGCCGAATTCGCAGATGTAGATGATTCCCTCGGGAGCGAGCATCAGATCGTAAGGATAGTAGAGTTGGCCCGGCCCGTCACCCTGGGCCCCCCACTGCCGGAGTAGTTTGCCTTCGCCGTCGAACTGCTGGATTCGGTGGTTGCACGCATCGGCGACCCAAAGGTGGTCGTTTTCGTCGATCGCGAGGTTCTGAGGCCTGGAGAACTGACCTGGCTCGGAGCCATGGCCGCCCCATTGCAGCAGAAACCGGCCGTCGGGCGAGAATTTCTGGATCCGATCGTATTCACCCATCTCGGCCACAAAGTAGTTGCCCTGGGAATCCTGCACGGCGTCGGTCACCAGGCCGAACTCGCCGGGGCCCGATCCATTGGTGCCGCCGAGCGTTTTCAGCAATTTGCCCTCGGGCGAGTAGATCAGGATTTGGGAGTAATGGGTATCGGCCACGAGCAGGTTGCCGTCGCGGCCGATCGACAGGCCGGTCGGCTTGCCGTTCTCGTGCGTAGGGGTCTGCCAGCCGTAAAGAAATTGGCCTTCGGTGTCGAAGACCTGGATTCGGGCCGTCATATCGACGATATGGACCCGATCACGAGAGTCGATGGCCATGGCCCGGGGCTTCTGAAACCGGCCGTCGGAGATCCCGCGTCGTCCCCAGATCTTCTCCAACCGGCCGATACTGCCCTGATTGTCGCCACAGCCAACAGCCGAGACGACACCAAGGGCAAAGATCAAGAAGCAGGTTTTGGACATCCGGATACGCCCCCGGTCAATCTTGCGTACGACAAACAAACTCAGAATTCGCGGTTCGGTACGCCATCATCGTTTAGCGGCGGGGCGGTCCCC
>JAZFUB010000455.1:0-9774 GCA_036447015.1 Thermoguttaceae bacterium
TCCTGGCCCCGGATGTCCAGCGACCCTGAAAAACAGAGTGTGCAGCACGTCCCTGACGTACTCGGCTGCTCAGAAGGCTAAAGGGCAGGAATTTCTTATTGGTCAGGTGTGCTTCTTCTGTGACGGGCAAATCTCATGTTCTCGATCCCACCAGAGCAATCGAAGAATGTTGCGATCGCGGATTCCCCACAGTCGCAGCTTTCCGTTCATCCGCAGTCGATACAATTCGTCCTGGTCGTCTAGATTCAACTCCTCCAATCGCTTTTGGGCTTCCCTAATCATCTCAGAAACAGAAACCGAGTGATTGTAACCGGGATTGGCAGAAATTTCCTTCCAGGTCATAGACTCATATGATTTGAGCTTTGAAAGTATCTTCTTCCACAGCGTATCGTCATCTATGGTGCTCCGTCCCCACGGACCATCGACATCGAATAGCCCTATTGTCCAAACGGGTTTGTCATCGGCGTAACCGCTTGGGTCTTCAGCAACGTGGGCCCGTTTCCTCGTATCCGGACTCTCTCCGAACTTAGGAATCTTGGCAGCCTTTGGTGATTGCGCAACCCGAGCGCTCTTCCTTCGTTTCTTGCTCACATGACACCTGCTAGAGACTGCCGTAGTACTCGGCCATAATGGCGTGGCTGATTTCGCGGGTACCCCGCTCGTTTGCAGAAAGCCCCTTGCGAGCTTCCTTCCACGGCAGTTCCATGTGGGTGAGATCGCTTAACCACTGCGACGACTTGGGGCCGTATGTATCGAGAACCGCATCGACCGTTTCGCACTGCGGTGGTGTGAGATTGTCCAGCTTGCCGCGGGTTAGATCGGCTAGCCGCACCTTGAACAACTGCCTGAGTTGTGCATAGAGGGACCGTACGACCGGACCGTTGATCCACGCCTCGATCGGCTCATCAAAGATCGGCTCCTCGTCCCAAACCAGAGACCATGCCTGAGAATAGTAGACGAGCTTCTGAAGCTTCATGTGGGTCAACGGAGGTTGTTTCTCCAAAATGTACGCTGCTACGTCAAAGACACTCGCCATTGGTTGACCACCTTCCCGCGTCGAACGGTTGCGCCCTGTTTTTCAGCACCTTCTCGCTGACTAATTCTACCATACGGAACCCATCGTCACACCCCACCCTAGCGTCATATCGGCGTTTTCTTGCTTTGGAGCGGTGAAAAACTCGGGAAACAGATAGGGAAGCGGGCCAGGCACCGAACGCCTGACCCACGGGGCCACATTCCCGTCACCACATCGACGGGCAAGCCCGTCGGCTAACAGTCTGTCGGACCGTCAACGGGCTGCTCGTCGCGACGGCCTACGACCGTGTCCGCTTCGGCCGATAGAGATCCGTTGCGGTGCCCAGATGGACTTCGGCGGCGGCCCCGAGCGTTTCGCTCATGGTCGGATGGGGATGGATCGTGTCGGACAGGTCGCGGACCTCGGCACCCATCTCGATGGCCAGCACGGCCTCGGCGATCAGTTCGCCCGCCCCGACTCCTACGATGCCGCAACCGAGCAGCCGATCGGTATCGGGATCGATGATCCACTTGGTCATGCCCTCGGTTCGTCCGACGGCCTGGGCTCGGCCACTGGCTGCCCAGGGGAATCGGGCCGCCTCGACCTTATGGCCTTGTTGCTTGGCTTCGGTTTCGGTCAGGCCGGCCCAAGCAATCTCCGGGTCGGTGAAGACGACGGCCGGAATGGCTCGCGGGTCGAACTGGGTCTTCATGCCGCCGAGCGCTTCGACCACGACCTTGCCCTGATGCGATGCCCGATGAGCCAGCATCGGCTCGCCCGTCACGTCGCCGACGGCCAGGATCGACGACTCGGCCGTCCGACCGCGCTTGTCGGTCACGATGAACCCGGCATTGTCGACTTCCACGCACGTGGCGTCGAGCCCCAATCCGTCGCTGTTGGGTCGTCGTCCCACGGCCACGAGCACGCGATCGAACTGCTGTACGTTCGGCTCCACATCGCCCTTGAAAGTCACCTCGATCGCCTGGCCCTTGTCGGCCACGGCCGTGACCTTCGTCTTCAGATGGATCGCCTCGAACTGCTCGGCCAGCCTTCTCTGCAACGGCCGAACCAGGTCGCGATCGGCACCGGGCAACAGACCGTCGGTCAATTCGACGACCGACACGCGCGAACCCAACGCGGCATAGACCGTTCCCATCTCCAGCCCGATGTAACCGCCGCCGACGACCAGCAGCGACTCGGGTACGTCGGGCAGTTGCAGCGCAACGGTCGAATCCATGATCCGAGAGGTCGGAAGATCGAGCGAACGAATCTTCGTCGGCCGGCTGCCCGTGGCGATAATGCAATGGTCGAATTTGATCCGATCGTCGTCGAGCGGTTCGTCGCCAACTTGGGTCAGCCGCAGGGTTCGGGCGTCTTCGAAACTTGCCCGGGCACGGATCATCCGCACCTTGCGCCGAGAGCCGATCTGCTTCAATCCGCCGGTCAGCGTCTGAAGCAGCTCTTCCTTTCGCGTGCGCAACGTCTCGATGTCGATCGTCGGCTCGGCGAACGAGACGCCCCAATCAACCAGATGCTTCGCGTCGGCCATAGTTCGGGCGACGTGCAACAGGGCCTTCGAGGGAATGCAGCCTCGCAGCAGGCAGGTGCCGCCCAGACGCGGTTCGAGATCGACCAGCGTGACGTGCATGCCCAGATCGGCGGCCATGAACGCTGCCGCATAGCCGCCCGGCCCGGCCCCGATAACTGCCAGTTGCGTTTCCATGGAGACCTACGGCATGCCCGGCGAACTGAGTGAATGGAGCCGGGCTTCGGCCTGCTCGCGCAACTGGCCCGAGGCACGCCGTGCGACCATCTGGTAGTAGACTTTGGCCGCACCATGTTTGCCCCGGGCCTCGGCCGCCCGACCTCGCTCGAGCAGCACCATCGCTTCGTCGTTGCCGGAGGCCTGCTCTGCCTCGTGCAGGCGCCGGGCTTCGGCCACGCTGGGCACCGCACGACCGGCCGAACTGGATTGCATCGAGTCTACCCGATTCGGCGACGCGGCACCGGGCGCTTCGGCCACCAGGTCCAGGTCGTCCTGCCCTGCCCTCTGGGCAGCGTTGGGCCCTGCCCTCTGGGCAGCCTTCGGCCGGGGCTGAGCTTCTCGACCGGGGGCGACGGCCGGCGGCTCGGGCAGATCGTTCGAGTGTCTCTGCCGGCGAGTCTGCATGTTTTCGATCAGGGCCCGAACCTCGGGATTCCCGACCAGCGGCGATACGCCCCCTCCGCCCATCATGTAGCCGGTCGTCGGATAGCCGCCGACCACCGGGATAAAGCCCATGACGAATGGCGAGGCCGATTGGTCGAGAATTTGGGCCGACTGCCCGTTCATCATCGTGACGCTGGGCACCTGCGTGACGAACGACTGGCGAAAGCCGTGACCGGCTGCCCAATTGAAGTACCCGTTGAAATTCCCCCGCTGGTAGTAAATCCCCGAGCTGATTCCCGCCGAGGGATCGAAGCCGCCGAACTGCGGTATGGCCATATTCGGGCCGCCGAACGAGAAGAATGCGTTTCCCCAGTTGAATCCCCAGTTGGTGCCATTCCGCTCGAAGAAGCTGTCGCTGTTCGACTGAAAGGGCGTCGAGACAGTGACCTGCTGGGCCGAAGCGTCGGACACCGCGACCGACAGCAGCACGACGATGCACATAAACCGCATGGGTCAGCGTTCCTTCCTTCGGTTCCCTCTTACCCCCCGTATTGTATCGGCACGAGAGGACTCATGTCAAGCAGATAGTGGAAAAGGGGGACTGGCTCCGAGCACAGATAGACGTCAAACCTGCAGGAAATGTCCCCGGCTCGGTGCCTGTCCCCCTTTTCTACGGTGCCATTTTTCTCCACATCGCCCATTTCCCCCTGTATCCCAGATGTTGACGCGACGCCTCGGTACCGGTTCCCTTTCTTCACAGCGAATAACAGCGGACCGTCAATTGAGAGGCACGGTCCAATAAAGGGGGACAGGCACCGGGCGGCCACCGTTTCTCTGGGGACTGACTCGAACGGGCCCGGAGCCAGTCCCCCTTTATTGGACTTCCGTGACTTACAAAACCCTTGTAAAAACCGCCCCATCGGGGTAGTATAAGGGCCGATCGGAAAGGAGAGCGGCCACTTGGAACAGGGCTGCCCGCCGATCGATGTTTCCCGTTTCTCTCTTTTCTTGCAGAGGAGGCTTCCGTCATGTCGCGTACGATTCTGATTTCGGCCGTTCTGCTGGCCATGGTATGGGCGCCACTAATCGACAACGGTGTGAGCGCCCAGGACCGCGAAGACAAGAAGGAGCAGGCACAGACCGATCCGTTCGGTGCGCCCGGTGTGTCGGATCCGTTTGGCGTCAAAGATCCGTTCGACGGGGTAGACCCCTTCAGCGGTGATCTGCTGCCGACTGCAAAACAACCCACTGCGGAGAAGCCGAAGAAGCCCGAGTCGGCGAGCAAGCCCGCGAAGAAGTCGTCCGCCGCCGCGCCGGGTCGGTTGCGCTATGGCGAGGAGGTCATCCAAAAGGTTTTGGGCGAACTGACGGAGCTCGATTTCATTGGGGCCCCATTGCGCGACGTGGTCGACTTCCTTCAAGACAAGCACAGTCTCACTATCCACATCGACAACAAGGCCTAGTATGACGTCGGCCTGACATCCGACGAGCAGATCACATGTAGCCTGCGCGGAATTCCCCTGCGTTCGGCCTTGAAGTTGATGCTCGACGAAATCGATCTGACGTGGACGATCATCGGCGGCGTGTTCGTGATCACCACGCCCGAGGAGGCGGAGAATCGTCTGATCACGAGGGTCTACGACGTGTCGGACCTCGTCTTTCCGATGAACGACAAACCGTACGATGGCCGGGAACTTCCGACCACAGGGAAGAAGAAGTCGCAGGCGACCTCGGACTTCTGCGGCATGGGCCAAGGGCCGCGTAGCATCCCGGGCGCCGGCGAGGGAATGTTCAATGTGGCCGATGACCCCGGTGTCTCCGCCATCGAGCCGCTGGCCCAACTGGGAGCGTCGGCCGGCGGGGGCTTCGGTGGCATGGGAGGAATGTGCATGTCGCACATTCACCCCCGTTTCTCCGCTGCCGACGGCACCGACATGGATACGATGGCTCAACTCATCATAGACACGATCGAGCCACGTTCGTGGCTGGAGAACGGCGGGCCGGGCTCTCTCAACGGAATGGGCCAGCTTCTGGTTATCTTGCAGACGCTCGACGTTCACATGCAGATCGACGATCTGCTGGAAACCCTTCGCGCAGCCAGGCGGGGCGTGCCGACGGTCGTGGTCGACGCTCGTTGGATGTTGCTCGAATCCGAGTCGCTCGATCCGGTCACTTTGGAGCAACTGAAGCATGCGGCTCCCGGCGCTCGGGGGCGGATCGCTTGTATGAGTGGGCAGTTGGTGCATCTGACGGCCGGGGAGCGGCGGTTGGTGGCGATCGGGGCTATTCCCGTCGTCGGTAGCGGGATCGGGTATCAGCCTGTTGTGGCCATTCCGAACGTGGGCATCGTGCTCGAAGTCCGTCCGACCGTCGGGCCCGACCGACAGACGGCCGTGCTCGATGTGCGCAACATCGTCACGCAATGGCGCGAGCCGGGGCCGCCGATACAGGTCGGCGGTCATTCGCCACCGAGCGAAATGGCCGAAGGCGAGATCCAAACGATCCATCAGCCGGCCTCCGGCGCGTCGGCCAGCGTCGATCGGGTCCGAATGCCCACGCAACAGTTCGCAGCCACGATGCGCGTGCCACTCGGCCAACCGGTGTTGATCGGCGGCATGACGCTCTCGCCGACCGAGGACACGGAGGAGGAGTCGAAAAAGATGGAATTGTATCTGGTGATTGAAACCAGTATCGTAGGGCAAGAAAACGCGCCGGGCGAGCCCGGCCGCTAAACGACTTTTCTTGCGACGCTGCACTTTGGTAGGAATGTTCACACCCGACCAATATGAGTTGATCGACTTCGGCGACGGCCGGCGTCTGGAACGTTTTGGGCCCTGGCTACTCGATCGGCCTTGCCCGGCCGTCGAGCAGATCGCCCGGGCGGATCCGGACGCCTGGTCGCAGGCCGACGCGCGGTTCGAGCGCGACGACGGCGAAGAGGGACGATGGATTTCCCAGCGCGAGTTGCCCGAGCGATGGACCGTCAAGTACGAATCGATCACCTTCGAGCTAAGGCCGACGGCCGTGGGCCATTTGGGGCTCTTTCCCGAACAGGCAGCCAATTGGCAATGGATTGCGAAACAAAGGGGTCGGGAGTCTTTGATTCCCAAGATCCTCAACCTGTTTGCCTATACGGGCGGGAGTACGCTGGCTGCTGCTGCGGCGGGCGCTGAGGTGACCCATGTCGATGCGGCTCGAAATACGGTTGGTTGGGCTCGTCGTAACGCTGATCAGTCGGGCACGGCCGATCTGCCGATCCGTTGGATCGCCGAAGATGCGATGAAGTTCGTCCGCCGGGAGTTGAAACGGGGTAACCACTACGATGCCGTGATCCTCGACCCACCCAGCTACGGCCACGGACCGAGGGGCGAATTGTGGCGGCTGTCGAAGCATCTGCCGCGGCTACTGGAGCTGTGTGCCCGGTTGACGGCCCGCCGGCGGCGATTCATGCTATTGACCTGCCACACCCCGGGCTACGATCCGAGCAGGTTAAAGGGTATGATGGTCGAAGCGATGGGGCAGAGCGACGAAGGCACGACGACGGCCGGTCCCTTGACCCTCCAGACGGCCACCGGACGAAAGATGCCCAGCGGCGTGTTCGTCCGGTGGGTGGCACGTCCCTGAGGTGCCGTCCAAGCCCACGGGCGGCGACCCGTGGGACCGCCTGAGTGCGAGTGGCGGGTTTGTTTGGTGCGCCGTCCCACGGGCCGCCGCCCGTGGGCTTGGAAGGGATGTGGAAGGGATGAGTACGCAGCGCCGGGGATTGCTACACAGATCACAACCATGACCACGATTACCAGTCTCCAGAATGCCCGAGTCAAGGACGCCGTCCGGCTGCGCGATCGACGGCATCGCGAGAAGCAGCAGCGTATCGTCATCGACGGGTTTCGCGAACTGACCCGCGCGATCGGATCGGGGCTGCCGATGCTCGAGGTGTTCGTCTGCGAGCCGTTGCTTGGCGACGATCGCACGGCCCGATTGGCGGCCATGCTGGGGGAATCCTCGGCCGAGGTTCTGCCGGTCGCCGAACCGGTCTTTCAGAAGATGGCCTTCGGCAGTCGGGCGGAGGGTGTGCTGGGTATCGCTGAAATGCCCCGGCCGTCGCTGGACGATCTTCGACTGCCGGAGAATCCGCTGGTCGCCGTTCTGGAACGGGTCGAAAAGCCGGGCAACATCGGGGCCGTCTTGCGCAGCGCCGATGGGGCGGGCATCTCGGCCTTGATCGTGGCCGATGCGGCGACCGATCTTTTCAACCCGAACGCCATTCGCGCAAGTCTCGGCACCATCTTCACGATGCCCGTCTGCTCGGCCACGACAACCGAAACGCTCGACTGGCTCCGGCAATCCGGCATGGCGATCTACGCCACGCGCGTCGACGGTTCGGTGCCCTACACGGAGGTCGACTACCGCCGCCCGGCAGCCGTGGTGCTCGGCAGCGAAGCCGAGGGTCTGTCGGCTGCCTGGTCGACCGACGAAGTGACTGCCGTACGGGTGCCGATGCTCGGCATGGCCGACAGTCTGAACGTCTCGGCCACGGCGGCCGTGCTGTTTTACGAGGCACTGCGACAGCGCGGCGCTACTGCGTGAGTGGAGCGATCAGTGTGACCAGTTCCTTGAACTCGGGAATACTCCAGATCTTGAGATCGCCGCCGCGGCATCCCGTGGCCAGGAGTTTGTCGTCGGGCGAAAGGCAGACGATCTCCAGTCTGCCCCGGTGTCCGCTCAACCGGGCGATCGGCTCGGGCGACATCACCTGGCTCCGCAGGCGGCGTGCCCGGATCCGCACCTCGGGTGACGTCGCATTGAGAGCATCCTTCAGAAGTGGTTCGGCGACGATGCCGATCCGGGCAATCTCCTTCGAGGCCGCTTCGCGAACCGCGTAGTCCTCCGCGTCGAGCTGCCCGATCAGCGTGCGGATTCGTTGCGTTTGCTCTTGACTCCGGTTTCGGCTGGGGCGGTCGCCGCGTCGTCGACAAGGCCGAGCTAACCGAAGCGATCCAAGAGATGATCGACGCCGAAGGGCCCTACGTGCTCGCCGTGCAAGTGCCCTACCAAGAACACGTCCTACCAATGATCCCCGCCGGCGCGACGGTCCGCGACCTGATCAAGGAGTAAGATCGTCACCGCCCAAAGTTTCACCCAGGCACCGGGCAAATCAGGGCCGTCCTCAACCGGGGGCGGCCCTTTCCATTTGGCTGCAACCCGTTGTCACAAAACACGTTACGCCACGTCGACCGCCAACCCATACGCCGCAATCACTCACACGGCCCGCGCCCCGCCAGACCCAATCGCCGTCGTAACCACTGCCCACAAAACGGTTTATGGCACCCCGAATTATTCGACGGATAGAGGGCCCGCGAGAAACAAATCCAAGTGCTTACACAGCAAGCTGTTAAGCCCAATCCGGCCATCCAAAACCGGGCCCGGTGAAGGATTCCGGTAGCCGGATTCGCAAGAGTTCGGACCTTTTCGACCCACACCCGAAGTCTTGCGACTCCGGCGACGGCAAGAACACCGCAGATTCCTCGCAGAAGAATCCTTCCCACCGTTGCCCTTTGCCGTGCGTTCGAAGCCAGCCCACGCGACGCGAAGAACCCCGGCGAAACGGCCAAGCCGCCGCCCCACCGCAGTACCCCACCGCTTATTGACAGTTCGATATGTATGGGGTAGGCTCACTTTCCGAGTAATGCAATGAGGTGGTGTGGTCCTCCTGCGCCACGGGTGGCTTGGTCGTCCAACTGAAAGACATCAAGTGCAGTCGGGCTGTCGGTGCCACCTAGCACGGACCACAGGCACCCGGCGATGAAAGCGTTGGGGATGATCTAAAGGCGATAGCAGAGGATGTCACAGAAAGCGGACAAGCCTGTTGTATGGGTACTGCTCAGTGGCGGCATTGACTCCGCTGCGTGCGCTGCATTCTACCTTAGACAGGGATTTGCTGTTGAAACCCTGTACATCGATTACGGACAGGCGGCAGCGAAGCATGAGGAGGTTGCAGCGGCAGCTATTGCAGAACGCTTTGGCGTGCCGCATGTGAGATACATGTGGTCAGGTGGTTCGATCAAGGGAAGTGGGGAGATCTGTGGCCGCAACGCCTTTCTTCTTTTTGGAGCGCTGATGGAAATCGGGAACCGACATGGTTTGCTGGCAATCGGTTTGCATTCGGGGACACCGTACTACGACTGCGGCGAGTCCTTCATGTCTGCCACACAACTTCTCCTCGACGGGTGTACTGACGGTCGTATCAAAGCAGTTGCACCCTTTCTGACATGGAATAAGAGGGAGATCTGGGAGTTCTGTATTGACTGCGGAGTGGCACTTGGATTGACATACAGTTGCGAAAAGGGCAGTGACAAGCCTTGCGGCGAATGCCTGTCGTGTCTAGACCGAAGGACCTTAAATGCTGTCTCGAACCTCAGCGATTCGACACACGCCGTCTGGAGTGAGTCTTGAAACGCCTTTGTTGATTCCATCGTTTTCCAGCAAGGGCTTTACAAGGTCAAAAAAAGACGGCAAGTCAGACATTGGAAGGATTCTCACTGCGTCAAGCGAGTTCTTGACGGAGGCATACCTCATTAGCGCCTACGACATTTACTATGGGGATCTTCCT
>JAZFUB010000456.1:0-2627 GCA_036447015.1 Thermoguttaceae bacterium
CGGCCGTCGGAAGCCTCGCCGGTCAGCAGGGTCCAAGGGCACCGGCTGACCTGCTCGAGCCAGGGGCTGTTCTTCGCGACGTCCGGATCTCCCGAGAATACCCAGGCGATCAACGCCCAGCCGGAAACGGTCAGCAGGGCACCTACGGCCGAGAAGACCAGAACGCGTAAGCTGATTGCCATGCGGAATGTACGCAAAATAGACAACCAGGGGAAGATTTCCGCCCATGCAATGCTACGCAATTCACCGGTGTCGCCATCGACCATGACAGGAATCCTCCAAAAAGGTTGCCAAGACTGCCCAACTTCCGGCATTATACGGGTGTGGCGTATTCATGCAACCTGAGTGTTGTCGCCAAGGTTGTCGCGGCCACTTGCTCCTGTGATAATGGACACATGGCCCAACGGCGAATCCACGCCCGCTTGAACAGGGGCGGCTTGCCCTGGGTCGGCTCACACTGCCCCGCGCGAAACATCGAACTACTTTCCACAAGGAGACCACCAATGAACACGAACATCATGAACACGAACATCATGAACACCGACAAGTTTTCGCGACGTACGCTGATTCGTGGCGCATCGACCCTTGCAGCCGGTGCGGTTGTCGGAGCCGTCGTGGCCCCGACCGCCCGTGCCGACATCGAACGTGTGGTCACCAACGGACGCATCAACCAGTCGGCCAGCCGATGGTGTTACCGGAAGCTGACCTTGGACCAGCTCTGCGAGGCGGGAGCCAAGATCGGGCTTGTGGGAATCGATCTGCTGAAGCCGGCCGACTTTCCGACGCTCAAGAAGTACGGACTGGTCTGTACGATGACGTCCGGGGCGAACAATCTGATCGACAAAGCGCGGCGCGAAGAGTCCGTCGCCAAGATCCGCACGTCGATCGAGGCCAATGCCGAACACGGCTTTCGCAATGTCATTTCCACCACCGGAAACCGCAACGGGATGCCCGACGACGTTGGAATCGAGAACGCCGTTGCGGCCCTGAAACAGGTCGCCGGCCTGGCCGAGAAGAAGAAGGTCAACGTCTGTATCGAGTACCTCAACAGCAAGGTCGACCACAAGGGATACATGTTCGACAAGATGGCCTGGGGTGTCGAGGTCTGCCGACGCGTCGGCTCGCCGAACGTCAACATCCTCTATGACATCTACCATGCGCAGATCATGGAAGGCGATATCATCCGCACGATCCGGACCCACAAAGACCTGATCGGTCACTACCATACCGGCGGGAATCCCGGCCGAAACGAAATTGACGACACCCAGGAACTCAACTATCCGGCCATCATGCGAGCCATCGTGGAGACCGGTTTCACGGGCTATGTGGCCCATGAATTCGTGCCGAAGCGCGACCCGATCACGTCGCTTGCCCAGGCCGTCAAGATTTGCGACGTTTAGTGTTATCACCGAACGCGACAACAGGAGATCATCATGAGCGAACGATCCGGATTATGGAATCGGCGAGGGTTTTTGGCCTCTCTGGCGGCAATGGGGGCTGCGAATCTCGCCGCGCCGGCCCGTGCGGCGGAGTCCCGCGACGGGCGGAAGATCAAGTTGGGGTTCGACAACTTTTCGATCCGAGCCTTCGACTACAAGGCACCGCAACTGGTCGACTACGCCGCGTCGCTGAACGTCGATACGCTGCTGCTGTCCGATCTGAACGTCTACGAGAGTCTCGACGAGGACTATCTCAAGAAGGTCCGCGTGCAAGCCGATCGGGCGGGAATCGAGATCCACGTCGGAACGAGCAGCATCTGTCCCACGTCGCAGTCATACAACGAGAAGAAGTGGGGGAAGGCCGAAGATCATGCAAGGCTGTTGATCCGCACGGCCAAACGGCTTGGAAGCTCCGTGGCCCGATGCTACCTGGGCAGCCGGCGGGATCGCGACGGCGACGGGGGGATCGATCGCCACATCGAGCAGATGGTCAAAACTCTCAAAACCGTCCGGAGCGAGGCCGAAGACGCTGCCGTGACGATTGCCGTGGAAAACCATGCCGGCGACATGCAGGCGTGGGAGCTCGTCAATCTGATCGAGGCGGCCGGAAAGAGCTTCGTCGGCGCGACCATGGACCCGGGCAATGCCGCCTGGACGATCGAAGATCCGATGGTCAACCTCGAGATCCTCGGGCCCTACGCCGTTACGGCAGGCATCCGCGACACGGCCGTGTGGGAGACGGACAACGGCGCCCACTGCATGTGGGCCAACATGGGACACGGCGTCACCGACTGGCAGGCCTACGTCAGTCGGTTCGAGCAGATCTGCCCGCGCACGCCCTTTGTACTGGAGATGATCTCCTATAAGTGGTCGAACGAATCGCCGTACCTGAAGCCCGAGTTCTGGTCGAGATTCCCCAAGGCCCGGGCGCACGAGTTCGCCCGATTCGTCGCACTCGCGAAGCGTGGCACTCCGTACGAAATCCCACCCGGTCGCCCGACCGGCGCCGCATCGCCAGAGTTGGAACGCGCGCAACAGAAATGGGACCTGGAGCAGAGCTTGACGTACTGCCGTGAGGTGCTCGGCCTGGGGCTGAAACAGTAGCAGCGAGTTGCGAATTGCCACCGGGAGCAACAAACGGCTTTGACGAAAATGCTGCTTGCAGTGTTCACCCTCGCGTCTATTTCA
>JAZFUB010000457.1:0-7333 GCA_036447015.1 Thermoguttaceae bacterium
GGCCACGACCACACGCGACAAGGAAATCGTCCGCAAGAACACCCGAATACTGGAATCACTGGGATACACGGTGGTTCACGTTTCCACGCGAGCTTACGAGTTGACAGGTGGGATTCACTGTCTAGTCAACGTACTGCAATAGAACGAAGGCAATCAATGAACAGCGATACAAAAACGAGCGAAAAGGCCTTCATGTTGTTGTCGGAAGGTCGAGTCGTGATGGAAGGGGAATGGGGCTTCAACCGTGGAGAGCCCGGCGAGTGGATTCGCAAAACTTTCGTGGATCCATCGTTCCCAGAGACAGACTGCGATGCCTTACTGAAGAGTGCCTTTGTGTCAGGTAGAACACAAGTCCAGATTCTCGGCAATGTGTACGAGTTGAAGGTCAAATGGCCGTAAGGACATGCCCTTCCAGCACTCCCGGCGAACCGCTATAGTGACTCCATGGTGAATGGTCCTCCGAAAACCTCGTGCAATGGAGACACGACATGTCCGAGTTGAAGACGCGTATCCTCGAGATCATCCAACAACCCCAGCTTTGCGGCCTCTCGACGATCACCGAGGACGGCAAGCCGTGGGTTCGCTACGTCGCAGCGGTTGGCGGGGAGAACATGGAGTTGCGTTTTGCGACCTTCATCGGCTCCCGCAAGGTTAAGCAAATCACCGCCAATCCGGAAGTGCATCTGACGTGCGGCGTGAACAATCTGACGGAGATGAAGCCCTATCTGCAGATCCAGGGCCAAGCCCGACTGACAACCGAGGCCGACGAGCGACACGCCTTCTGGAACGACATGCTAGCCCCGATCTTCTCCGGCCCCGACGACCCGAACTACGGCATCATCGTCATCAGGCCGTATCGCATCGAGTATTGCGCACCGCCCAGTTTGGAGTCGGAAGTCTGGGAGTGCGAGTGTGGGTGTGGTGGGTAGCAGCGGCGACCGGCTATTCGTGATGGATCGTCTCTAGCCGGTCGCAGGCGACCGGGCTAACGGTCTGTCGGAGTTGCGCCCTCGATGGTTCGATCTGTTAGCCGCTGGGCTTGCCCCGCGCTGGGTTGGCGGAACCTTTGGGCAAGGCAGCGCGGGGCAAGCCCACCGGCTAACGAGACGGGAAGTGAATCACAGTAACCCAGGATACGCGTCCTTCAGATCCAGCTTGTCGCCCGTTTCTTCTTGCAGTTCCAGCAGTTTGGCGAAGAGTTTTTTCATCAATGGCCCGCTTGCCGGGGCTTCGGCCAGGTTGTTCATTTCTAGGGGGTCGTTTTCTAGGTCGAACAACAGGGCCTTCTTGATCGACGGGATGAGCAGCAGTTTGTGGTTGTCTTGGATGACCATCCGTTGGGCGCTCAGATAGCCTCCGTAGACCGCGTCGTAGTTGGCTTCGCGTCGGCCGTGGATGATCGGCATCAGGCTTCGGAATTGGACGTGGTCGGGCCGTTCGATGCGGGCCAGTTCGAGTGTGCTGGCCATTACGTCTTGCAGGTAGACGGCCCCGTCTCGCTTTTCGCCTTTGGGCACGTCGGGTCCGACGACCATCAGCGGCACTCGGATGCTGTGGTCGAACAGGTTCTGCTTGCCCATCAGGCCGTGATGCCCGACGGCCAGGCCGTGGTCGGCCGTGAAGAAGATGTACGTTTCGTCCGCCTTGCCCGACTTGTCCAACGCGTCGAGGATCCGGCCGACCTGGGCGTCCATGTGCGTGATGATCGCGTAGTATTCCTGCCGGTTGACCTTCACGGAATACTCGGTCCGCGGAAACGGAGCGAGCTTTTCATCGCGCAGCCCCCGGCCACACGACATGGCGTTGTTGTAGGGATACTCGGGCACGAAACTCTTGGGCACCGCGATCCGGTCGAGCGGATACTTGTCGACGTACTCCTTCGGCGATTGACGCGGATCGTGCGGGGCGTTGAAGGCCAGGTACATGAAAAACGGCTTGTCGCGCCCGGCTGCCTGGGCAAGGAACCCGGTCGCATCATCGCCGAGCACCTCGCTCCAATGTTTGCCGCCTTCCCAAAAACCGCCGAACTTCGGATCGAACGGGCTCCAAGGGTCCGGCTGGCCCAGGATCGGGCGGTTGTAGCCTTCGGGCGTCTGCTTGGGCATGCCGCCGCGGACGTGGGTGACGAAGTCGAACGCCTTCTCGGTATCGGCCTTGACGTGCCACTTGCCGGTCATGTAGGTCTCGTAGCCGGCCAGTTTGAGGTGCTCCGACCAGAATCGGCCCTCCTCGCGTTCCTTTTCGGCCGACTTGGCCACCCGATTGGCATGCCAAAGAAACCGGCCCGTGTTGAGCATCGCCCGACTGGCCAAACAGACGGCCCCGCTCCACGAGCCCATGTTGTAGGCATGCGTAAAGGTCACTCCGCTGTCGACGAGCCGGTCGAGATTGGGCGTCTCGATCTCGTCGTTGCCCAGGGCATTGATCGTGTCGAAACACTGGTCGTCGGCGAAGATGAACAGGATGTTGGGCTGTTTGCTCGGCGATTGGGCCAAGCTGGTCGAGACGAGTGCCGACAGGACGACGGCGGCCATGGCGAGCATTGTCGGGGGGTGCGTTGGGTGCCTCATGGGGTTGGGGTTCCTGGTGTTATAATACCAAATACCCTCACAATAGTCGAAACGTCGGGGGATGCAAGCGCCGGCCATTGCCAGGAGAACGGCAAAGTTGGCTCGGGGAAAGAAAATGGGCGGAGGGAGGTCGTTGACGTTTGACAGCCATCGGGGGAATCTGTTATAGTCAGGGGTGTGTGTCTATTCTTATGGTGATTTGGGCGTTTCAGGAGGGTTTGTTCTATGCATATCACGAGAACCTCGCTGCGATCGGCTTGCAGCACGCGGCGATCCGGTTTTACGCTGGTCGAGCTGCTGGTGGTGATCGCCATTATCGGCGTGTTGATCGCGCTGCTGTTGCCGGCGATCCAGGCGGCCAGGGAGGCCGCCCGGCGAGCCGCCTGCCTGAATAAGTTGAAGCAGATCGGTTTGGCGCTGCAGACTCACCACGAGACATTTGGCAGCTTCCCTCCCGGTTGCCCCTTCTTCTCTCAGAAGGATTGGGCCTACAACGCTGGCGGAACCGGCACCGGCGCAGCACAGCCTAGTGTCGCGGGCCCCAACTGGGCGGCCAACATCCTCAATTATCTCGAGGAGGTTGAGGCGCATCGCAACGTGCAGCGATGGGCCGCAGAATCCACCCAGTACTACGCTGCTGACGACATGGAACATTACCCCGCCGACGATCACGGGCTCGGCAATTCCGCGCTGGATGTCGATATTTGCCCCAGAGCTCCGGTGATGTACGTTGACTTGGGCCCGGTGGGCTCGACGGGGGGACCGGGCGACGAACGGTTCGGCGCCCGGCGGGGGGGAGGCGGCGCAAACCATTGCTGGAGTTACGACAATCTCGCGAAAAGCAACTACGTAGCCTGTTACGGTAGCGGGACTTACCGGGACAGTATTGATAATGTCGGCTCTGATCAGCTGAATTTGGGACAGCCGGTGTCCGGCGCCTTCGGCGTGGAATTCCGCTCGGAGCGCATGACTGACACCCCCGCTGTTGGATTCGGGAGGTTTCTTCTGGCCCACAATCGTGGGAGGAAACTCAAGGACATTCCCGACGGCAGTTCGAAGACTGTCGCTGTCAGTGAGGTCATCGGCTACAACAACTGGCAAGACATTCGGGGCACGTGGGTTGCCTACCCGATGGGCGCATCCGTCTTTTCGACGTTCACCAGGCCGAATTCCGCGATCAATGACGTCATCGGCAACACCTCGCCAAACCAAGGGTGCTTCTCCGGAATTCCGCTCACCGACAAGCTTCATTGCAATCCGCCGCCGATGGTTGGCGCGACCTACGCGGCGGCCCGAAGTGCCCATCCCGGCGGCGTCAACGCGACCATGTGCGACGGTTCCGGCCATTTCTTCTCCAGCTTGATCGACAGGACCGTGTGGATGGGGTTGGGGACCCGCATGAACGCCACCAATGAGGCGGCTTGGCAGGGCAAGAGTGACGAATAAGCTGAAACGGTTGGTCAGTTGATCCTGACCCATCAGGAGACGAGGCCACCCTGAACGTCAAGGTCCTGCGTACCGCCCCCAACGCGGATCCCCAAACGGTCGGCGACGTGCAGTGGACTGCCGTGAAGGTCGACGGCCAGTGGAAGTTCAAGTCCGCCCCGCTACCCTGACGCCCGGGCCCGTTCATGTTATGATGAATGCCAGCGCCGCCGAGGGCGATCGACGTGGGCGCTGCCGGATCCGGACCAACGGCCATGAACTCTTCCGTAGCGAACGAGGACGACCTGCTTGCGAAGGCCTGCCGGGGTGACGGCGAGGCGCTGGGACATCTCCTGCAGAAGTATCGCCCCTATCTGCGCATCATGGCGCAGCGCCGGCTCGATTCGCGTCTGAAGATTCGCGTCGACCCGTCGGACGTCGTGCAGACGACCTTTCTCGAAGCGCATCGCGATCTGGCCAGTTTTCGAGGCAAGGCCGAAGGCGAACTGGTCGCCTGGCTGCGGCGAATCCTGGACAACAATCTGGCACAGACGATTCAGAGGCACGTTTTCGCCAAGAAGCGATCGATCCGACGCGAAAGATCGCTCGACGATGCCGTCGGCACGAGCCACGTATTGGCCGACTTCCTGGCCGCCGATCAGTCGTCGCCCAGTCGTCGGGTGATGCGTGGCGAAGCGGCCATTCGGCTGGCCCAATCGATGGATCAATTGCCCACCGACCAGCATGAGGCGGTCCGTTTGCGTTATTTGGAGGGCCGTTCGCTTCGCGAGATCGCCGAACATTTCGACCGAACGGAAGTCGCCGTCGCCGGTCTGTTGAAACGAGGATTGCGAGGGCTGCGAAAACAACTCGATACGAACGGTTCCCGGGACCATTGACTCTTCCATCGAATGTTGGATCGCGTCGCACATAATGATGTTAACCTAATTGGAATATAGATGATCGACGAAACGGCCCGGGAGGAACGCCTCGATCAGTTGCTGGCGGAATACCTGCGCCGCTGCGATGCGGGTGAGAATGTCGATCGCGCGAGCTTTTTGGAAGAATACGCCGAATTCGCCGACGATCTGGAACAATTGTTGGACACGGCCGACCTGATCGACCGGATGGCCGGTCCGGTGATCGGCTGCGACGGCGAATACCCCACGCAGTCGTTTCCCGGCTCGGGCCCCACGCCGGTCGGCCAAACTGACTTCAACGTCGAGTCTCGGGGGAATCGCACGTTTGGCGAGTACGAACTGCTCGAAGAGATCGGCCGCGGCGGTATGGGGGTCGTCTTCAAGGCCCGCCAGATGAAGCTCGACCGCATCGTGGCCGTCAAAATGATCCTTTCCGGGCGGTTGGCCTCCGAGGATGACGTCAGGCGGTTCTATGCCGAGGCCCGGACGGCGGGCAATCTGCACCACCCGGGCATCGTCGGCATTCATCAGGTCGGCGAGGTCGACGGGCAACATTACTACTCGATGGATTACGTCGAGGGGACCACGCTGCGGAAACTCCTCGGCGACGGCCCCTTGCCGCCCGAGCGGATTGCCCGATACGTCAAAGCGATTGCCCAGTCGATGCAATACGCGCACGAGCACGGCGTCCTGCATCGCGACCTGAAGCCGTCGAACGTACTGATCGACGCCGACGACCGGCCGCACATCACCGATTTCGGGCTGGCCAAACATATCGACGCCGACGCCGGGCTGACCGCCAGCGGAAGTGCCGTGGGGACGCCCAGCTACATGCCGCCCGAACGGGCCTCGGGCAAGCCGTTCAGGTGCAGTCCGGCGGGCGACGTCTACGCGATCGGTGCGATCCTCTACGAACTGCTCGTGGGAAAGCCCGCCTTCCGGGCCGAGACGGCCGTCGACACGCTGCTGCAAGTCATGCACGAAGAACCGAAACCGCCGTCGACCCTCAATCCCGACGCCGACGACGACCTGGCAACGATCTGCCTGAAGTGTCTGCAGAAACGGCCGCGGCGCCGGTATCCGTCGGCTCGGGATCTGGCCGAGGAATTGGACCGATTTCAACGAGATGAACCGATCCGGGCAAAGCCGATCGGCAAATTGGCGCAGAGCTGGTACTGGATGCGGCGCGTTCCACTGGTCGCCGCATTGGCCGATCGGCAACTGACGCGGCCCACGTTATGGCATCGGCGGGTCCAAAGACTCCTGCTCGCGATTCCCCTGTTGATCGCAATGGCATTGGTCGTTTGGAAGGTTTGGCCGGAGACGTTGCCCTCGCAGATTCGCATCGCCTCGGGCATGGGCGGCGGCATGTACTATCGCGTTGCTGAGCATCTGGGTACCGAGTTGCACGACGACGTCGGTCGGCCGGTCACTGTGCTCAGGACGAGCGGCTCGCTGGAGAATCGTCGGCTCCTGATCGACGGCAAGGCGGAGGTCGGGCTGCTACAGTCGGGAAGCACACCGATGGACGAGTTGGCCGTCGTCGCCCCGCTCTACTACGAAGTGGTCTACGTCGTTGCACGGGGGGGCCAGGGAATCGACGAAGTGGCCGATCTGCGAGGAAAGGCCGTGTCGCTGGGACCGAACGATTCGGGCATGCGGCGCAGCGCGCTGAGGATCATCGAGCATTATGAGATCGATCTGCAATCGCTCACTGAGTCGACCGCCCCCTTCACCAGCCTTCTCACTGACAAAACGATGCAGGCGGCCATCGTCACGACCGGGTTGCAGAACGACGACTTGAAGGCCCTGTTGCGAGACGAGCGATTCACTCTGCTGCCGATCCACGACCGCGATGCCGAAGCGCTTTCGCGGAAGAACCATTGTTTCAAGCCGACGCACATCTACGCGACGGACGTTCCCCGGCACCTGGCCGTCGGCGAGGAGGGGATCCCCTCGGTGATGACGCCCGCCTTTCTGGCCGTGCGAATCGACGCGACCGGACCGCTGGTGCGGACCCTGCTCGAGACCCTTTACCTGCGAAGCGATATGGTAGCCCGCTATCGGCTGATGTCGATCGAACAGGCGGCCGAGTGGCAAGATCGGGCATTGCATCCGGCGGCACGCAAGTTCTTCCTCACAGCCATCCAATGAAAATGAAAACGTCCGGCAGCCAATTGCCGCGGCGGAGTCGTTTTGTTATGCTCATACGTTCGGCGTTCGTTTTCACCCCAGCCCGTCACCGAATCTTGTAAGTCCAGCTATGAGTGAACACCCCATCAGTACCGCCGTTGATGCTCACGCGGAAGTCGATGCCATGACCGTCTGGCCTACGATCGGTGCGACCGAGGCCGGCCGGTTGGTCGGGCGATTGGCGGCCATTCGTATTGGATTGGGGAGTTTCTTCACGCTTGGGAC
>JAZFUB010000458.1:0-5737 GCA_036447015.1 Thermoguttaceae bacterium
CGGACCGCGGTTCATACTCTTGGTCGAGCATCTTGCGAAGCTGATCCATCCGGAGGTTGAGTGGGAGGAAGGAGAACTCGAACTGCCGTGAATAACGAAACTCACCAATCCGAAAACGTCATCCGCCTGCGCAACTTCTCCTTTCGGTTGGGTAAGAAAGAGATCCTGCGCGACGTCTCGTTCGATGTGCATCGGGGCGAGTATCTGACGATCGTTGGCCCCAATGGTGCGGGTAAAACAACGTTGCTGAAGTGCATCGACCGGATCCTCACGGGCGGCCAGGGCGAGATCGAGGTCTGCGGCCGGCCGCTTCGCGACTATCGCCAAAAGGAACTCGCTCGGCTGATCAGCTACGTGCCGCAGGCCGACGGCCATGTGCTGCCGTTCACCGTCGAACAATTCGTGTTGATGGGCCGTTATCCGTACTTCAGTCCCTTCTCGGCGATCAGCGAGGAGGATCGGCAGATCGTCGACGACGTGATGCAACAGACCGGAACGCTCGAGTTCGCCGATCGGATGCTCGGTACGCTCAGCGGCGGTGAACGTCAGAAGGTGTTCATTGCCGCCGCCATGGCCCAGGGCGCCAAGGTGCTCTTGTTGGACGAACCGACCACGTTTCTCGACTACCGCCATCAACGAGAGATCCGCACGCTGCTGGCCCGGGCGAATCACGACTCGGGCGTGACGATCGTCTCGGTGACCCACGACGTGAACACGGCTATCCTCGAAAGCGACCGGATCGTGGCGTTGCGCGAGGGCAAACTGACCTTTTGCGGCCTGCCCGAGGAACTGATGAAAACCGACGTGCTGCGGCGGATCTACGGCACTTCGCTGCTGCTGATCGAGCATCCCGATGCCAAGTTGCCGGTGATCGTGCCCCATGCCGCGACGCCCCACGCCGAGATGGAAGAACAACCATGAATCGGCCGACTCTCCTGGTGATCTTTGCGGCGTTCGCGCTGGCCGTGGTTCTGGCGGCCCCCTTCGTGGGCCTGGAAGACGTCCCGGTGAGCACGCTCTGGGACGACACGGGCGATTACGGTAAGACGCTGATCCTCTGGAAGATCCGCATTCCCCGCGTGGCAACGGCCTTTCTGGCCGGGGCGGCCCTGGCGGTCAGCGGCATGGCCTTTCAGGCGATGTTCCGCAATCCGCTGGCCACGCCCTTCACGCTGGGCGTCGCCAGCGGTGCCTCGCTGGGGGCCGCACTTGCTATCCATCTGGGCGTGACGTTCTCCGTGCTGAGGATCTCGGGCATCTCGCTGGCGGCCTTTGCCGGGGCGATGGCGTCGATCGGTCTGATCTACGGACTGACCCGGGCAAGGCGGGGATTCTCCACCACCACGATGCTGCTGGCCGGCGTGGCCGTCAGCTTCTTCTTCTCCAGCCTGATCCTCTTCCTGCAATACGTCAGCGACCCGACGCGCACGTTTCGCATGCTCCGCTGGGTGATGGGCGGACTCGACAGCGTGATCGACTTCGACGCCGTGAGAAACCTCGCGTGCTTCGTCGTCAGCGGCTGCCTGATCGTGCTCTACCTGACCCACGAACTGAACCTGATCGCCACGGGCGACGAACTGGCGGCCAGCCGTGGCGTGGAAGTCCATCGGACGAAAATCGTGCTCTTCTTCGCCGCCTCGATCATGGTCGGCGCGGTCGTGGCCGTTTGCGGGCCGATCGGTTTCGTCGGGCTGATGGCCCCGCACATCTGTCGACTGTTGATCGGACCCGACCATCGCTACCTGATGCCGGCCACGGTCCTCTTCGGCGGCGGATTCCTGATCCTCTGCGACACCATCTCGCGAACCGCCATGGCCCCGACCGAACTACCCGTGGGCATCATCACGGCCCTGCTCGGCGGTCCGTTCTTCCTGTGGCTGCTTTTGACACGCCGGGCAGATGTATAGAACGGCCTCGGCGGCCCTCTCTGGTTTACCTAACCGTTGTAACCGGCCCGGATATTCCGCCCATTCGTCACTGTCGGTCCTTTTTGGCGTGTCCAGCCTCTTCGCAGGATCGATGATATTGTAGCCCAAGTCGGTGACCACCTGTAGAGCCCGCGGAGTAAGAATGGCCCACAAACAGAATGCGGCGATGCGCCGAAAAGTGACCCCGACGGGGTCCAACAGCAGGGTAATGGTTGAACAAAGCATCATCAACCCCAACGGGGTTGTACAACGTCGTGGCGCCATGTGGAACGCCGTTGGCGTTCGTTTCGTCGCTTGAACCTCCTGACTAGGGTGCGCTGCGCGACCCTAGGCTCTGTTGTTCAACCGCTTCGCGGTTACGAAGGTCCCGTGAATCAAAGAACCACTACGAAAGGTAACCGTCATGCGACCTCTTACGCTGTGTCTTCTGACAGGTCTGCTGCTCCTCAGCTTACTGACGCCGTCGTCGACGGGGGCGGGTGAGTTGTTCGGTTGGTACCCGGGGAAGCATCTTCACCGTCTGCACGACCATCTGACTGGTCCGCCGCAACCGATCGACCCGCGACCGCGTGTTGCCGCGCCGCCGGGCCCCCATCGATATCCCGAGTACAATGCGGCAGCGGCCCCCTGGTACGGCTACGGTTTCGGCGTACCGACGTACAGTTGGGGTCATTTCGGCGCCACGTACCGGCCGGCCGCCGTGGCCCATCACGGCTACTACGGCGATTTCACGCAGTGGGGCTACCGGCGCGGGTATTAGCCAACCCTATCGATTGAACCCGACGAAGAAGCTGAACACTTCGGTTCGGTCGCCCCGCTCGGTGCTCAGCGGGAAGGCGAAGTCCAGTGCGATCGGCGCGGGCCCCATCGCCGGCATCGTGATCCGCAGCCCGAAGCCCGGGGCGACACGGTACTTGTCGCGCCAATCGTCGATCGTCGGTTGCACCACACCGGTGTCGCAGAAGACGACCGCGCGGAGCATGTCGTCGGCCGTGATCGGGAAGAGGTACTGAATCTTGGCGATCGCCTGGAACTCGCCGCCGACCTGGATCCCGGTCCCCGGATCGCGGGGCGATGCGCCGCGGAAGTCGAACCCGCGGATCGTCGAGAAACCGCCCGCATAGTAGTGCTCGTAGATCGGCGTGTCGGAGCCGGTGTAGCCGAGCCGTCCCGACAGGCTCAGCACGTGTCGCCCCGACGTATCGGGCCGTTCGTGCAACAAGAAGTATTTGCTGACGTCGACTTCGACCCTCGCATAGTCGAACGAACCGAGCACTTGCTCGAACGACACGTCGATCTGATGGCCCTCGGTCGCCAGAAACCGGTTGTCTCGCGTGTCGTAGGAGAGCCCGTAACGAAATCCGTGAAGCCTGTTGTTGCCCATGACTTCGACCAGTTCGGGCAGGGTGGCGTCGATCGGGTCGCTGATGTTGATCTTTGCACCGCGGTAGGCGAAGCTGCAAGAGAGATCGGGCAGCGCCTCGAAGCGATAGCCCAAGCTCATACGGCCGCCCACGCGTTCTTCGTCCCACTCGCGGTACCAGCGGTTATAGTAGTAACCGCTCAGGCCCAGGGCGATGTTCGTCTGGAGGAGATAGGGCTCACTGAAGTTGATCATGTATCGCTGAACCTGGGTGCCCGGGATGGCCTCGATCCGGAACCGTTGTCCGGCACCGCGGAAGGCCGTCGCGTTGCGAATCTCTTCCCAACTTCGAGGAATTCGGGCAATGTCGAAGTTCTGCTCGTCGATGACGATGTTTCCGATCAGGCCCGCGTCGGAGTTCACCCCCACGCCGAACATCAACCGGCCGGTCGTCGTCTCTTCCGTACGGACGCGAAGCGGCAGCGGCCGCGTCAGGACGTCGTCGCCCGGGGCGGTCAGGAAGGGCGACGTCGGATTGAAGAGCCCCTCGCCGGGTCCTTCGCCGGGACCCATCGGCGGATACTGATTTTCGTAAGCCGGGTCGGCCGGCATGTTGGCCGGAGGCGCTACCGGCGGTCGGCCAACACCCTGCGCCGCGGACGACACCGGCGGATTGGGCGATGTCAACGGATAGGACGGCTGACTCGGCGCGGGTGACCGGCCCATGGGCTGCGGATAGCCGGTCTGCGGATAGGTGGTCTGCGGCGAAGGGGGCGGTGAGTTGTAGGCGGATGTCGATGGTTGCCGGCTGGAAACGCTCGACGACCATTGCTCGGTCGAATACAGCGAGCCCGGCTGGGGTTGCGGTATCGACCGTCCGTAGCCGTTCTGGCCGCGGACGATCCTTCTCCCCCGTTGCTGTGCGGGGACCTGTTGCGGCATGGGGAACTGCGAGGTGGGCGGTTGTGTCGGTCTCAACGTTGCGGCACGCTCGGCCGGTGGATCGGCCCACTGGCCTCGCAGTGTCAAATCGATGTAGCGATCGCCCGATTGGGCATTCGGTTGGCCGGTTGCCGACGGCGACCAACGCCACGTGTCGTACGGCACTGCGTCGGGACTTTGGCCGCGAATGTTTCGCCCGCCGGCACTCGACCGGCCGTCCGGATCTCGCGCAAGCTCGGTTTCCAGTTCGCCGAATTCGGGTGGACTGAAGACGATTCTTGGTTGGGCTCCACTGAGCGGATCGACCAGGAACAATCCCGAGGCCCGCAGCCGACGCTCGCTTTCGCGAAGCTTGCGAATATCGACGATATCGCCCGGCTTCAACGAGATGCGATTCAGCACGGTGGTGATTTTCGTATGGGGGTATTCCCCTTTGATTTCGACGCTGATCGGCCCAACCCGATAACGGTCGCCCTCGCGGACATTGTAGACCAGGTCGAGTGTGCCGGGCATTTCGTCGAAACCGGGGACGGCCTTCACGTCGGCAAAGACGTAGCCGATCCTTCCGTAGAGTTCCTTCAGCGTGGCCACGTCCTTGTTCATGGCGGCCTGGTTGAAGTCTTGTCCGTTCTTGAGATTCAATCGGGCGGCCAATTCCTCGTCGCTGAAGCGTCTGTTGCCGGCGAACGAAACGTTGCGAATCTTGTAACGGGGGCCTTCGGCGATGACAAAAGTCAGGATCAGCCAATTCTGATCTGCGACGAATTCCAACTCGCGGCTGATCCGTGCGCTGAAGAAACCCAGTCCGCGGTAGTAAGCGGTCAGCCGATTGACGTCCTCGTCGATCTGCTTGCGGTCGACTTCGCCCTTGAACATGTAGAGGATCGGCGGTTTCGATTGGATTTGGGTGCGCAGCCGGTCGTCCCAGGCGATCGTGTTGCCGACGAACTTCGTCCAGAGGATCTTCTGCTTACGGCCTTCGTTGATCAGATAGACCACGCGCCGGTCGGTCGGCTTATTACCTTCGAAGATCGTCACGCGAACGTTGCCGAAGCCTTTTGATTTGTAGAACTCCTCGATCTTGAGGCGTCCCTCTTCGACGGCGAACGGATCGAGCGCTTCGCCCGCTTTCAGTTTGGTTTCCTTCTCCAACAACGGCGTCTTGATCTTGGAGTTGCCGACGTACAGAACCTCCTTCAGCGTGGGTCGCTCGATGACCTCGAAGACGACGACCCGCCCGCCGGGCACTTGTTGCGAGAAGGTTCTGATATCGACGAACAGGCCCGTGTTGTTCAGCCGCCGGACGTCCTCCTCGATCAGTTCGAGGTTGTAAGCCCGACCGGCCCGTGTGCGGAGTATCCGAATGACGCGGCTCTTCGGCACCGCCACGTTCCCGACGATGCGAACCTCGACGACCTGCTCCTGGGCCGGCATGGCCATTTGGCCGAACATCACCGAACCGTAGAAAGTGGCCATCGCGAACAAGAAAACGAGCCACACGCGA
>JAZFUB010000459.1:0-7179 GCA_036447015.1 Thermoguttaceae bacterium
ATGCTTTTCAGCTACATGTGGACCCATCCGGGCAAGAAGCTCCTGTTCATGGGCGGCGATTTCGGCCAATGGAACGAATGGGATTTCGACGGCAACCTGCAATGGGACCTTTTGCAGTGGGACACGCACAAGGGACTGAAACAGTGCGTGGCCGATCTGAATCGGCTTTACCGCCACGAGAAGGCGTTCCATCAACTCGATTTCGACGGACACGGTTTCGAGTGGATCGACTGCCACGACTGGGAGGAGTCGACGCTGTCGTACATCCGCCGCGCCAAGGACAGCGACGATTTCCTGGTCGTTTGCAGCAATTTCACACCCGTGCCGCGCACCGGTTATCGCCTCGGCGTGCCCGAGTGTTGCTGGTACGAAGAGATTTTCAACAGCGACTCGCAGTTCTACGGCGGCAGCAACCTGGGCAACGGGCCCGGGCTGCAGGCCCAGGCCAGCGAAAGCCACGGCCGTCCCGCCTCGATCGAGCTGACCCTGCCACCGCTGGCAACCGTCGTGCTGAAACCGAAGAGGCCGGCAAGCCCCGGCAAGAGCAAGCCCGTCATCGAGCTTCCGTAGCTGGATTCGCAAGAATTCAGAGCCGTTGGGTGGGCACCGCCCACCAAAACTCTTTTCTTGTTCCCATTGGTTTTTGGTGGGCGGTGCCCACCATACTTTCCTCTTCCCTGAATTCTTGCGAATCCAGCTACAGCATGGAAATACCCGTCTATGGGTATGTCGCAGAAACTTGACAACTCCACTACGGTTTCCGATAATCGGGTCGCAGGCTCAGCAGAGGCCGTTTTCTTGGCCGGTCGCCGAGGACCCTGATGAGCCGTCCGTGGCCGCGCATCTCACGTTGCCGCATTCGAAAGGAGAGCGACATGACCCACGTTCGAAGTTTGTTGGTATTGGCCGTAACACTTTTGCTGGGAACCGCACTGATTTCCACGGCCGAAGCACAGGGCCGCCGCGGTGGTGGCGCGATGCGAGGCAGTTTCATCGGTCTGCTCAGTAACGAAGCGGTCCAGAAGGAAATGAAACTCGACGAGGACCAGATCGGCAAAGTCAAGGCGATTGGCGAAAAGCTTCGTTCAGAGATTGGCGAACAGTTCGGCAAGTTGCGAGATATCGAGGATCGCGACAAGCGCCGGGCCAAGATGACCGAGCTGATGGAGCAGTTCGACGAGAAGGTTCGTGAGCAGGCCGGTGAGATCATCCCCCGCGAGAAGATGATTCGCCTCTACCAGATCCGACTCCAGGTTCGCGGGGCGGTCTTTGGACTGAACCATCCGTTCGTCGCCGGCCGGCTGGAACTGACCGACGAGCAGAAGGCCAAGGTGGCCGATCTCGAAGAGGCAACACAGAAGAAGATCTACGGGTCGTACAGCGGCATGCGCGACCTGAACGACCAGCAGCGTGGCGAGCTGTTCCAAAAGATCCGCAAGATCCGCACCGACGGCGACGCACAGGCCGTCGAACTGCTGACTGCCGAGCAGAAAGAAGCCTTCGAGAAACTCCAAGGCGACAAGTTCGAACTGTAGGCTCTACACGGTCACGATTCTTCAATACGGCTCCCAGGCTCCGGCAGCTTGGGAGCCGTGTTTGGTCGTTGTTGTGCGTTCGGTTAGTCCTGCCCGTCGGTTAGCCATTCGAGCGTGAATCGGGCAAACGTGATCTTGCCATAGTTGTCGCGCTCGTACAAGCATCCGATGGTTCCGTCGGACAGAACGACCAGGTCGCTGTAGGCGGACGAGCCCGTGTAGATCCGCTTCGCCACGGGCCACGTTCGGCCCTCGTCGTAGCTCAGCCGCACCGTCATGTGGTTGCGTCCTTCGCCGCCGGGTCCCGAGTAGAGGATCCGGTTCTTCGGTTTCAGCGAATAGCGCTCGATGCTCGATTGACACGTGGGGCAGTAGACCTGCGCGTGGTGCTTCGGTTCGGTCCAAGTCAGCCCGGCGTCGCGGCTGGTGGAAAAGGCCCGTTGGTTACGGCCGAAATAGTTCCGCATGCTCAGCAGCAAGCCCCCGTCGGCCAGTTCGACCACCTCGCACTCGTTCATGCCGGCAGCCGTCTCGCCGCCCAGTTTCCACGTTTTGCCGTGGTCGTCGCTGTAGATCATCTGCGAGCGGCCGTCGGCCTTGATGCCGCCGGGCATGCTGCGCGTCCGGCTGTCGCAGGGGATCAGCAGCCGTCCGCCGGCCAGTTGGATGCCATGGCCCGGGCCGGTCGCATACCAACCCCACTGGGGCCGTTTGACGTCCGTGGTGATCTCGATCGGCTTGGCCCAGGACTTGCCGTCATCCGTGCTATGGGTCATGAAGACCCGGTCGTTGTTGCGGCAGAACGGCAGCCAGATCGTGCCGGTCGAACGATCGACCACCGGGCATGGATTGCCGATGGTGATTTTGGCCTCGCCGCCTTCCTCATAGACGAGTTGCATCGGCTGCCACGTCTTGCCGCCGTCGGTGCTTCGACGCAGCACCAGGTCCAAATCGCCATGGTCGCCCCGCCCGGTCTTGCGGCCTTCGCAGAACGCCAGAAGCGTCTTTTCGTTGGTCAACACGACGGCGGGAATCCGGTACGTGTGATAGCCCTCGGTGCCGCTTGTGAACACGTCGGTCTGTTCGATGCGGTCCTCCGATCGGACCGCATTGTTGCCAACGATCGAAAGGGCCAAGCAAAAGAGAGCCAATCGGGCCAAACGTCCTCGAAGCGGGCGAAAGTGTCTCACGGTGTGTTCTCCTTTGGATCGAGTTATAAGGGGCGGTTCTTCATGGTGGAACCTAATCTTCCACCCGCAGCTTAATCTCATCGGAATTGGCTTTCAACTCGGGCGCGTACATGGCCCTGGCTCGGGTAGGCAACGCGCTGAACCGCCCGGGGGTCTCCGCCCGCATCCGGTACGACACGCTGTGCTTCCCCCGGGCCAGCCGGTTGACGAAGAAGACGACCCGATTGTCGCGGAATTCCATGTAGGCGCCCAGATCGTTGCCGTTGTAGCCGCTTCGCAGGTCGACCGGCTCGAATCCGGCCGGTTTCATATCCTCGAAGATCAGATACTCGTAGTCGTTCTTGCTGTCGATTTCCAGTTCGATTTCGACCAGATCGCCGCTGGTAAGCATCGAGAGGTTGCCCAATGGTCGACGCTCGTACTTCTCGACCTTCTGGTCGACGACCTGTCCTCGCGAACCGGCCGCGTGGATCGTCTTGTCGACGGCGACCAGCTTGTAATACTTCCGCTGCACCTTGATTTCGAGGCCCGCCTTGGAAATAAAATCTTCGAGCGTGAAGTTAGTCATATAGCCGTTGTAGTAGAGCGGGCCGGTGCCTCGCTTTCGCAATTCGATCTCATGCTTGCCGGCCGTGATGGCTTCGCCTTCGATGACGAACTTGTTGTCGAAGTGGAACAGGTTGGCCGGCGTGATCTCGACGGTCTGTTGCAGCTTGCCGTCGAGCCAGACCTCCACGGTCATGTCGGGCTTGTCTTCGCCGCTGGCACGCAGGAAGTCGGCCATCGCTTCGACGCAGACGGCCGTGTCGCGTGTCGAGTTCCAATAGGTCGCATGCTTGCGGTTGTTCAACAGGTACTTGACCAGCCGCGGGGCCACGTTGCCGGTCGGATCGGTCCTCGCCAGCAGCTTCAAGTAATACGCATGGGCCTCGTATTCGCTGCCGTACCAATGCCACCAGTGTCCGCCGGGCAGGTTGAGCCAGGCCGTTTGGTTTTCGTCGTCGGTGACCAGGTACTGGCTGATGTTGCGCATCACCATGGCCAGTTTCTCGGTTTCGCCCTGCTTCTCCAACGCGATGCCGAACATGGCCAGCGAGTAGACGGCCAGCTTCGTGCGGTCGCGGTAGAGGAAGTCTCGCATTTCCTGATTTTTGATGGCGGCGTCGGCCAGCACCATGTAGACGAACGCGTCGAGGTTGTCGGCATTCGGTTTCCAGGGATGCTTCGGTTTGGGCTTGACCAGGGCATTGTTGAGCTTCCTGACCTGCTCGTTCTGATAGCGTTTCAGCCAGGCGACACCCCGATCCAACACATCGGCCTCGATGGCCACGTCGTTCTGTCGGGCCGTCTGCAGGCCGTGGACCACGTAGGCCGTGGTGTGCGGATAGGAACGTTCACCCCAGCCGGAAAACCACCCCCAGCCGCCGTCGCTAAGCTGCATTTCGGTCAGCCGCTTGACGCCCTCGGCAACCATCTTCGTGACTTTCGCCCGGTCGAAGACCGGGTTGCGGTCGTCGTGGCGTTTCCACTGCTTTGCCCGCTTGCGATCGGTGCCGATCTCCTGGGCGTTGAGATTCGTCCGTTTTCGCCGAATCTCCTCCAAGTCGAGCCCCATGTCGATCAGCACTTTTTGGGTGATGACGGTCGGCAGGAACCGGTTGAGCGTCTGCTCGGTGCAGCCATAGGGATAATGGACCAGATAGGGCAGCGCATCGACCATGGCCCCGGCCAGCGTGGGCGAGTAGCGCACCTCCAGCCGCGACTGGTCCGCTCGACGCTCTTTGGGCACCTCGACGGTGAACTTGCCGGCCGTCTCCTTCGGACGCAACGAGCCGCTATAGGAATCCATCTTCAGCATCCCGTGGATGTAACACGGAAAGGTCATTTCCATCGCGTCGGAATCCTCGTCCGTCAACGCCTTCATCCGCACGACCGCTTCGCCCTCGTCGAGCACACGGACGCGCCAATCGACCCGCGTTTCGCCGCCGGGGTCGATCTCGACGGTTCGGGTCAACTCATCGGTCGGTTCGAGCGTGTCGCCGTCGAGTTCCAAAACCACGCGAACCGTCTTCTTCGACTTCAAATAGTTATGCACGACCGCCGAGAGCACGACCTCGTCTTTTTGGACGAAGAACCTCGGGGCCTGCAATCGAATGATCAGATCCTTTCGGGTGACCACGTCGGTAACGCCTTCGCCGACCTTGGTGCCATGGCCCATCCCCCAGACCTTGATCCGCCAAGTGGTCAGGTTCTCGGGCATGTCGAGTTCCACTTCGGCCGTGCCGTCCTTGTCGGTCGTCAGCGAACCGACCCAGAGTGCCGTATCGGCGAAGTTCTTGCGGATGGTCGGCTGCACCATTCCCGCTGCGCCGCCCCCGGCTCCGTCCGCTTGCTTGTCGGCGGATGTCGTCATATCGAGACTGGCACCGTTCGCAAGTCTCAACGGTAGCAATGGCGCAGCCGCGTCGGCCATGACGGCTCCGCTTGGGGCCCCTCCGCCCGCCCGTGCACTGAATGAGCGACCAAGGGGGACCATGCGGCGCCCCTTGGCCGATTGCGGCATCACGGTCACGTTGTCCTTCTCAAACATCTTCATCTCATCGGCGACCGAGGCGCCGAACACGCCCAGATCACGCATGCTCTGTCCGTTCTTCGGAACGATGTTGCCCGATTGCTGGCTCAGGTTGTCTTCGGTACGCGGGTTATGAGACCGGCGCCATTTCCAGAAGAATTCCTTGATATCGCCGACGTTCGACCCGCCCGAGATGTACTCGACCGACTTGTCGTAGATCGCCACGACGGTGGAGCCGACGAACGGCTCGCCGAAAAAGTCGGTCAGGCGGATCTTTACTTTGGCCTTTTCACCCGGCTTGTAGGTCTCGGACGACGGTTCGACGTCGACCGTCAAAACGCGTTTCTCCGGCGGGACGACGATCTCTTTCGTCTCGCTATGCACCCGGCCGTCGGCGATGGTGACGGCCTCGACGAAGAAGTTCGGCATGTCGCGCTTGACGATGCCGATCTCCTCGACCTGGCTCTTGCCGGTCATGCGGATCACCTTCGGCGGCAGATAGACGCCGTTGGCCGGCCGGGTGAACAACAGCACCGTGCTGCCGACCCGATCGGTGTTGATCTGTAGCCGCAGCGTATCGCCCGGCGCATAGTCGGGCTTTTCGGGGATCAGTTCGACATGGTTGAAGCGGAACTGCGAGCCGTCAAAACCCTCGCCCGCAATGGTGAAGAGGTAGCCGCCTTCGATCGTGTGCTTTTTCGTATCGGTCAGTTTGTAGGAGAGCCGATACTGGCCGGATCGCGCGGCCTTGATCTGTTGCTTGGCAGTGCCTTCGACGTTCGTGTCGAGCGGCCATGTTTGCACGGGCGTTTCGACCGGTTTGCCTTTCTCATAGTCGATCCGCAGCAAGCGGAGCGTTCCCTTGCCCTCGACCGGCTTCCCGTCGAGCGTACGTGCCGAGAGACTTGCACGGATCGTATCGCCCACGCGATAGTATCCCCGATCGATCCACGTATAGACCTTGAACGGCCGTCGCGCAACGAGCACTTCGCCCGTGCCGACGATCGTGCGTCGCGATTGGTCGACCACCTCGGCCGTGATCGAGTAGCGATGGTCCTGGTCGGGATGGATCGCCTTGGCCACGCCCGTATCGATGGTGACCTTCACGGTGCCGTCTTCGCCGATTTCGACTTCCTGTTCGGCGACGATCTCCGGCGGCACGGACCGACGGGGCCACCAGAACGGCGACGGACGACGGCATCCCCAGAGCCGCCAGCCGGGATACCAGTCGTAGTCGTAGCCGTACCACCAATAGCCCGGCCCGTAGAACCAGTCCCAGGGCCCGACCGGATACCAGGGCTTGTCGTACCCGGTTCGCGTCACCTTGTACTTCACCCGGGCGTTGGTCACCGGCGAGCCGAAGTAGTAATTCGCTTTGATCGTCGCCTCGATCGTTTCGCCGAGCATGACCGGCTCGGTCGGCGCGTCGATGGTCACCTCGTACTCGGGCTTCTTGTATTCTTCGACGCGGAAAGTGCCGTTGCCGAGCGTTCGGGTGCCCTGCATGACACTGAGCCGATACGTGCCCAGCGTGGCGTCGGCCGGAATCGTCCACTGGCCTTCGAGCCCGCCGTACGCGTCGGCCGTGATCGGTGTTTTGAGGATCTCCTCGCCTTTGGGGTTGTGCAGTCGAACGTCGAACTTCTGGCCGGCGTAGTCGGAGGTGTCTTCCTTGTCGTACTTGGCGTGGCGAACCCAAAACTTGTAGTCGACCGTCTGATCGGGCCGATAGACGGGCCGGTCGGTGATGCTGAAGACCTTCGTCCGGTTGTACTCGGCGTCGTGACGCTGCCCATACCAGACGCCGGTGAACCCGAGATAAGCGAAACGGCCCTCGTCGGTCCGTGCGGTGATGATCCACTGGTGGTTGGTCGGTTGTTTG
>JAZFUB010000460.1:0-15582 GCA_036447015.1 Thermoguttaceae bacterium
CATCCGACGGGTCGTTATGCGTATGTCATCAACGAACTGCACTCGACGGTAACCGCCATGCGTTACGACGCCCGACGCGGCATACTCAGCCCCATACAAACCATCACCACGCTTCCCGAGGGATTCGACGGACGGAACTCGACCGCCGAGGTCGAGGTCCATCCGTCCGGCAAGTTCCTTTATGGATCGAACCGCGGCCACGACAGCATCGCTTGCTTTGCGATCGATCAGGCCACCGGTCGATTGACGTGGTTGGGCAGCCAACCGACGCAAGGCAAGACGCCGCGCAACTTCGGCATCGACCCGACGGGCAAGTATCTGCTGGCGGCCAACCAGAATAGCGACAACGTCGTCGTCTTCCGGATCGATACGTCGACCGGCCATCTTTTGCCCACGGGCCAATCGCTCACGGTCCCGTCGCCTGTCTGCGTGAAGTTCGTCGCTATGGAGCGTGCGCCCGACTGGTCGAATTGGCGAGGACCGGAACAAACCGGCCGTGCCGACACGGGCCCTATGCCGGTTGAATGGACGGCCGACGAGAATCTCGCATGGAAGATCGAATTGCCCGGCCGCGGATGCTCGACGCCGATCGTCCGGGGCGATCAAATCATCGTGACCGTACCGATCGACGACCATGATGCCGTGCTCAGCCTGGACTTCGCCGGGAAGGTACGCTGGCAGACAACGTTCGGCCCACAGATCAAGGGCAAGAATCGCGCCGGCTCCGGCTGCAATCCTTCGCCGGTCACCGACGGCCGGTTCCTCTTCGTCTACTACAAGACCGGCACATTGGCCGGCTTGGACCTCTCGGGCAAGATCCTCTGGCAGACGAACCTTCAGGAGCGATTCGGCAAGGCGGAACTGTTTTGGGACGTCGGCACCTCGCCCGTGCTGACGCAGCGGCACGTGGTCGTCGCCGTCATGCACGCCGGCGAGTCGTTTCTGGCGGCCTTCGACAAATCGACCGGCACGATGGCCTGGAAGGTTGCCCGACAGTACGACTGCCCGATCGAAGGCGACCAGAGCTATACCACGCCGATCGTGATGCAGCAGGACGACCGGCAGACGATCCTCGTGTGGGGGGCCGAACACGTGACGTGCCATCGGGCGGACGACGGCAAAGCGGTCTGGTCGTGCGGCGGTTTCAATCCGGAGGCCAAGAAGCTTTGGGTTTCCGTGGCTTCGGCAGTTGTTGCGGGCGAAACGGTCGTCGTGCCTTACGGGCGGGGCACTCATCTGGCCGGTGTGCGACTCGGCGGTAGCGGCGATGTGACCGCAACCCACCGCCGCTGGACACGCGACGACATCGGTGCGTTCGTCCCCACGCCGGCCGCCCAAGACGGCAAAGTCTATCTGCTGGGCGATGAGGGCCAGGTCACGTGTCTCGATCCGGCGACCGGCCGGACGATCTGGGCCGGCGCGCTGCCCAAGCACCGAACGAAGTACTACGCCTCGCCGACGGTCGCCGACGGCAAGCTGTATGCCGCGCGCGAGGACGGCACCATTGTCGTGGCCCAAGTGGTCGGCCCGTTCAAGGTGCTATCGGAAAACCCGATGGAGGAACAGGTCATCGCCACGCCCGTTCCGATCGCCGACGGGCTGCTACTGCGAGGCGAGCGCCACCTGTTCTTCGTCAAATCGCCGTAAATGCTATTCATTCGACACATTCCGAACTTTGCGCCGTGAGTTTTGCGGAAACTCCGAAGAATTCGAGATTCTGCTAAAGCGTTCTTCGTCGCCTGGGGTATAGTTCTATTGGTGGCGCGTCCTAGGTGACATCCGGAAGGGGGGCCGGGGCGGCCAGTTGCGGCCGGACTCTGAAATATGGGCCGGCCCATTTTTATTGAGAAAACGGGGTCTCTTTTGCAGGCCCCGTTTCTCTTTTCTTGCCCGAGCATCTCTTGCCGCCTCTCTTCAGAATTGAATCCGCCGAAGAAAGGACGGAAGAGCGGGAAAAAGGGAAGGAGGGGAAAAGGGAAAAAGGAAGAAGAGTAGGCCGGATCGTGATCCGGCATTTTGCGAGACGTGACAATGTCACCCAAGCAATGTCACCCAAGCAATGTCACGAACCAGTTAGAGAGATCAAGCAGGACATCACTCAACCGCTCCCTCCTCCTTCCTCCGCGTCTCTGCGCCTCCGCGCGCTATTTCCTGGTTCGGACGATTCGCGCAGAGACGCGGAGACGCAGAGAAGAGTGTAGGATTGGGCATGCCTTCACGCTGAAACGCTCAGATCGGCGAATGCGTGTCTTTCCTCTTCCATATAACCTCAGCGCCGCATTTTTCAGAAAGTACCGCCCTTGTGGTGGTGCATGCTTCGGCCGGTTCTGGTATAATCCGGTCTGAGTCGACCCTCCATGACCATGCCTTCCTCCCGGCCGAATTCCCCTTTTCGCGAAAGAAGAAGAACGATGCGTCACAATCGACCGAGCCGAATCGTGCTGTTTGCCGTCAGTCTGTTGGCCACGCCGCTGCTTGCTCAGCCGGCCGGTGCCTCCGAGGTCGTTTTGCAGATGCAGGACTGGCCGAGCTCCGACGAAGGATTCGAGCAGTTCGCCGAGCGGATCGACGCCAGCCATGGCCGAAACCTGCTCGCGCGGCGGGCGGTCCGAATCGTCCTGGACAAGAAATCGTCGGTCGGCGGGCTCTATCAGTTGTTCGACGGTCAGGCCGGCATTCGTGGCGCCGAGGGCCGGGTGATGATCTCCGGACGGCCGATCGAGATCAATTTCTACCTGGGCGAACCGAAAACGATTACCGAGGTCGGTGCCTTCACCTTCAACGGCGATACGCGATCGAACCAGGACTTCGAGGTTCGGCTGGCAGACAACAGTGCCAACCCGGGCGTACGACCGAAGTTCGCCGGGAAGGCCGACCTGACCAGCGGCGACGTGATCCTCGGCCGCGACCGGGGCGGTTTCCTCAGCCGCTTTGCCCGAAGCGACGGAGCACCGCTGGTGCCCGGCAAGGTCGATTGGGTCCAGTTCCGAATCTGGCAGACCCACAAAGGGCAGGCCGGAGCCCGGGCGAAGACCGGCCAACCGTCGGGTGCCTCGTCCTACATCGAACTGGAAGTGCTCGGCGAAGCGGGCGACATCGTTCTGCCGACGCCCGAGCAGTTGGCCCTGCGCAAGGCATTCCAAGAGGCGCCCACGGCCCCGAAGTTCATCGAAAAACCGACCTGGCGCGAGACGATGATCGCCAATCGCGAGGCGATCCAACAGTGGGAAACCGTGCAGGACGTGTTGGCGTCGTATCGAGCCAACCCGATCCTCGACTCCTGGCACGTGCTGGGACCCCTGGCAGCCAAGAGCCAAGAGTTGGCCGAACTAAGAAAAGCCACGCAAATCGATCTGACCCGGCGATATACGGGCGCAAGCGGCAAGCAGGTCGGTTGGCAGCAGCGCGACGACCTGGCCGACGGCAAGGTTCATGATCTGACCTCGCTGGCCGTCAACAAGAGCGACATCTTTCTGCTCTGCCGGCCGGTCACGTTTCTCGCACCGATGGGCAAGGCCGAGTACCTGTTGGAGATCAACGCCGACCGCGGCTCGGCTCTCTGGCTTCCCTCACGCCGCCGACACAGCGTCAGTAATTCGTTCACGTTGACCAAAGGCGGGGCGGAACTGAAGGAACTGACCGACCGATGTCAACTGCTGCTGGAACTGAAGGCAGGCACCGACGGCATGACGCGTTTCCGCTGCCTGCCGCAACCGCAGAAGACCCGACCGGGAGCCGGTACCGTTTCAACCCGATTGACGCGCCGTCGCCGACTCGAATCGCAACTCATCGAGCAGGCTACCGATCCGGTCGATCGGGCTCGGATCCGCTGGGAGACGGGCGACAAGATCTGGAACGATTACACGGCCCGCAACGTGCAAGAATGGCTACCCGGCCATGCGGACGTCTATCTCAGGCCGAAGTACGACGCCGCGATCGCCGATCGGTTGGCCCGTCTGGAAGAGAGCCTTTTGGGCGAGTCGGGGATCGAGGCCGAGGTGCTCGCTCCGCTGAAGCCTCGCATCGAAGCCTGGCTGGCCCGGTTCCGTACCAACGATGCCGCCGAGTTGAACGCCGCGCAACTTCGGGCCAGGCATTATCAGGTCGCCGCGTTGCAAGATGCGTTGGCCGTTGCGGGCAAGGTCCGTTCGATGCGACTTTCCGTCGAAGACCAACGAACGATGTTCGAAGATCGCTATCCCCGGGCCGATGAGTACCTTGGGCAAATCGCCGCGATGAAGAAGAAGGCCGACGCGTTGATCGATCGGCTGCTCGGCGGCGACGATCGGGCCGTGGCAGCCGTCGGTACGCTCAATCACGAGATCGAACGGGCCGGGGCTGAGATCCTGCTGGCCAATCCGCTGTTGGACTTCGACCGGCTGTTGGTGGCCAAGGGCAATCCCAGTTTCAGTTCCAACTGGGGTGGCCCGAACAGTATTGGCAAGGAAATGGTCGTCCTCTCGCCCGTGCGGCCCGACGGCCAGTTGACAACGATCCACGAAGGCACGATTGCCGACATGAATCTGCATTGGGACGGACGGCGAATCCTCTTCTCCGATCGCAAAACCCTCTGGCAGATCAATGCCGACGGCAGCGACCTGACACGCATCACGCCCGAGGACGACCTGATCCGCTACGACGGCTGCTACCTGCCGGGCGGGCAGATCGCGTTGGTCTCGAACGCCTGCCAACAGGCCGTGCCTTGCACGGGCGGACCGAACGTGGGCAACATCCACGTGATCAATCCCGACGGCTCCGGCGAGCGGCGTCTGACGTTCGACCAGGACCACGACTGGAACCCCGTGGTGATGCACGACGGCCGCGTGCTCTACACGCGTTGGGAATATACCGACGCCCCGCACTATTTCAGCCGACTGCTGTTCCGCATGAATCCCGACGGCACGGGCCAGATGGAATACTATGGGAGCAACTCGTATTGGCCGAACGCGATGTACTGGCCCCAACCGATCCCGGGCCATCCGACGATGATCAGTTGCGTCGTCTCGGGCCATCACGGCGTCTCGCGCTGCGGCGAGATGTTGTTGCTCGATCCGTCCAAAGGACGCCACGAGGCCGACGGGGCGGTGCAGAAGATTCCCGGCTATGGTAAGAAGGTCGAGCCGACGATGATGGACCGGCTGGTCGTCGAGTCCTGGCCCAAGTTCGCCGCTCCGTATCCGCTGGCCGAGCCGGGCACGCACCTCGGGGCGGGCAAATACTTCCTCGCTTGCGTCAAACAGAGCGACTCGTCGACCTGGGACCTCTGCCTGGTCGATATCTACGACAACATCACGCCGATCCTCACCGGCGGATACATGACGCCCATTCCGCTGCGGCCGCGACCCATGCCGCCGGCCATCCCCTCGCAGGTCGATCCGACAAAGAAGGACGCGACCGTCTATCTGGCCGACGTCTACGCGGGTCCCGGTCTGAAGGGATTTCCGCGCGGTTCGATCAAGCGGCTGCGGGTCGGGACGCATCACTACCGATACTTCGGCAACGGCGACACCCGGGCGTCGTCGTTGGAAGGCGGTTGGGACGTGAAACGGATCCTCGGCACCGTGCCGGTCCACGAAGACGGCTCCGCGCTGTTCACCGTGCCGGCCAACACGCCCATCTTCCTGCAACCGCTCGACGACGAGGGCAAGTCGCAACAGGTCATGCGGAGCTGGTTCACAGCCATGCCCGGCGAGTTCCTCTCATGCATTGGATGCCACGAGAAGCAGAACGCCGGACCAACGAGCCGTTACAATACGGCCGCCTTCCGGCAACAGCCGTCGAAGATCGAGCCGTGGTATGGACCGGCGCGAGGGTTCAGCTTCGATCGCGAGATCCAGCCGGTGCTCGACCGCCGCTGTGTCGGCTGCCATAGCGATCGGCCGTATGACGCGGGTGCCGAGTCGCTCGTGACGATCGACCTTCGAGCCAAACGCCTGCACGGGGACATCGAAGCGACCGATCCGACGGCCCCGAAGACGCGCGAAGCGGGCACCGACTACAGCCCGGCCTATCTGGCGTTGCAGCGTTACGTTCGCCGGCCCGGCTACGAGTCGGACTACCACATGCCGAAGCCGGCCGAGTACGAAGCCGAAACGAGCATGCTCGTGCAGATGCTCAAGAAGGGCCATTACAACGTGCAACTGACCGACGAAGAGTGGCAACGGCTCTACACCTGGATCGACTACAACATCCCCTATCCGGCCAACTGGCGAGAAAGTCACCGCCCGCCGACCGACGACCAGGTGGCGATCCGGGCGAAATACAAGAAACTCTACGCGGGCATCGACGACCGGGACGAAGAGCCGTTGCCGCTGCCGCCCATCGCCCCGTTCGAGAAACCCGCGCCGGCCGCTGCCCGGGCTTCGAGTCCGCTGCAACTGGCCGGCTGGCCGATCGCGGCTGATGATGCGAAAAAGATGCAGCAAAAGGCCGGACCGATTGGGCAGGAACTCGATCTGGGCGACGGCCTTTCGATGCGGTTCGCGCTCATCCCGACCGGCCGGTTCGTGATGGGTCATCTCGGCGGATTCGATGACGAAGCAAGACAGGCGGTCGTCCAGATCGAGCGGCCGTTCTACATGGGCCGATTCGAAGTGACCAACGGCCAATTCGCCCGATTCGACGCCGAGCACAACAGCGGCGTGATCAACGAACGATGGAAAGACCGCTCGCGCCGAGGCACGCCGATCGACGCCCCCGAGCTACCGGTCGTGCGAATCACCTGGCACGAGGCGATGGACTTCTGCCGTTGGCTCTCGGAGCGAACGGGCCGGCATTGCACGCTGCCGACCGAGGCCCAATGGGAATGGGCCTGTCGCAGCGGCACCGCAACCACGTTCGCCGCCGGCGAATACACACCCGAGACGGCCCCGTTCGCCAACATCGCGGACGAGACGGCACGCAAGTGGAACCACGGCCGGGCCCAAGACGGCTACAACGACGGCATCTCGTTCACGGCCGAGGGCGGGCGATTCGCACCGAACGCGTGGGGATTGCACGACATGCACGGCAACGTGGCCGAATGGTGCAAAACCACCTACCGCCCGTATCCGTACAAACCCGGCGACAGCCGCGACGGTCCGGCCGACGAAGGCCCGAAGGTCGTCCGCGGCGGTTCCTGGAACGACACGCTCCGCCACGCCACCTCGGCCTCCCGCTGGCGATACGAGCCCTACAAGCCGGTCTACAACGTCGGTTTCCGAGTAGTCTTCGAGGTTCAACCGCAAGAGGTTGTCGCCACGGCAGAAGGGATGTAGGAAAGGAAGGGAGGACGGAAAAAAGGGAAGGAGGGAAAAAGGGAAAGAGTCAGGTAGGTCAGGCTGTGCCTGACGCCAACGGGCGATTTGCATCCCGTGCTTCTTCCCAGTGGTCGCATTGTCTTGCAACTTCTTCGATTGTCAGGCAAAGCCTGACCTACCCGACTTCCCCTCTTCTATGCGTCTCTGCGTCTCCGCGTCTCTGCTCGCGATTCCCTTCTTTTACCTCCCCTCGCATGGTCGCGTAGACGTAGAGAATAACGTAGAATAGGACGTGATGCTTTTGGTTGAGAGACTTGGACACCACGGAGTCAGTACGATGAAACGCTTGATCGGTCGGTCTGCCCTATCCGCTTGCCTGTTGACGTTGGCCGTGTTCGGCCCCGCTGTGGCCGACGACTGGCCCGAGTGGCGGGGGGTTGGGCGTGACGGGATGTGCCGCGAGACGGGGCTGTTGAAGGCTTGGCCGGACGGGGGGCCGACGTTGCTTTGGACGGCGACCGGAGTGGGCGAAGGCTATAGCGGCCCGGCGATTGTCGGCGACGTGCTCTACACGATGGGCAACCTCGACGGCAAGGAATGCGTGTTGGCGTTGGACGTGACCGACGGCACGCAGTTGTGGGTCGCGCCGTTCGGGCCGGTCGAGTACGATGGCAACTTTCCCGGCACCCGGGCGACGCCCACCACCGACGGCGACCGGCTGTTTGCCTTGGGTGCTTCCGGCCGGCTGGTTTGCATGGAACGGGCCGACGGCAAGATCGTCTGGACGAAGAATTTTGTGAGCGACTTCGGCGGCCCGATGCCGCGTTGGGCGTTTGCCGAGTCGGTGCTCGTCGACGGCGAACGGCTGATTTGTACGCCCGGGGGACCGAAGGCTTCGATGGTCGCACTGGACAAGACGACGGGCCGGACCGTTTGGGCGTCCGGCTTCGGCGACAAGGCGGCCTATTCCTCGATCGTCAAAACGTCGATCGGCGGCACCGACCAGTACGTCGCCTTCACGGCCGCGAGTCTCGTGGGCGTCGCCGCGGCCGACGGCAAGCTGTTGTGGCGGTACAAGGAGCCGGCCCATTGGGCCGACTGGGGTGAAGTGAACGTCGTCACGCCGATCGTCCACGACGGCACCGTGTGTGCCGCTTCCGGTTACGGCGTGGGCGGCGGCATGGCCCGAATCGTCAAAACGCCCGACGGCTTCGAGGCCCGGCAGGCCTGGTTCACCAAGGACATGAAGAACCACCACGGCGGGTTGATCTTGTGCGACGGCGCCCTCTACGGCTGCAACGACCCGAGCATCCTCACGTGTCTCGACTACGAGTCGGGCGAAGTTCGCTGGCAGAGCCGCAAGCCGGGCAAGTGCTCGCTGCTCTACGCCGACGGCATGCTCTACTGCCGCGACGAAAAGGGCCCAATCAGCCTCGTGGGAGCAACGCCCGAAGGTTTCCGACAGACCGGCCGCTTCGACCAACCCAACCGTAGCGACCAAAACGCTTGGCCGCACCTGGTCATCGCCAACGGCCGGCTATACGTCCGCGATCAGGACGTGTTGTTGTGTTATGACGTGAAGGAAGGTCGTTGAGTTGGTCAGTAGCCGGGTGCCATGCTCCACGCTTGCGTGGACATGTTCCTGAAGGCCGGCTAAAGCGGAAGATGCTCGATTGCGTCCAGCCATTCATCCGGATCCGTCGACTTCGCAATCAACTCCAAGTCGTTCACGTACTTCCCGATGGTCGCGTGGAGTTGGTGTCCGAACACGAGACCGGCGAACGTGTGACCATCACGTTGCCACTTCTCGGCCATCGCCTTAAAACGAATATCCTGTGTGAATAGCACTCGCTAAAGCTTGACGGCCATCTACAGGAGACCTTTTGCCTGTAGGCGAAGCCGTAGAGACGAATCGGAGGATTCCTTCAGCGACGTCTCGGCACTGCGGACTTCCGCTTCGATTTCGGTATCGACTTCCTTTTGATGATCGAAATAGTAGGCCATGGCGGCATGGGCTTCGGCCTTCGTCAAGTTCGGGTGCTGGCGGCACATTTCATCGGGTGACCAGCCGTACGCGAGATAGTCCATCGCAATCTGGGCGACTCGCACGCCCGGATTCCGCCGGAGCCGGGCGGATTCGCCGGACGGTTTCTCGATGTGCGGATAGGTCGTGTCGACAGACATCTCTTCGGCTCCAACTCCTCGATGAGGCGGATCGCCCAACAACCCTATTCTACCATCAAACGGAGGAAAAAACACCCGGTGGATGGTCCGCTGGTGCGAAAAGGCGTGGATTGTGTGCCTCACTCCTCGACCAAAGTGATATCCTCGGCCGGCTTCTTGTATTTCTTCTCCGCGATATACGCCTTTGTTTCGTCGACCATCTCTTGGGTGATCTTGTACTCGTATTTGCGATAATCGTTGACCGTCAGTTCGCCCACCCAGAAAAACCCCCACTTGTCGAAAAAGTCGGTCAGATCCCGCTCGGTCACGTCGCAGCAGATCTTTACGAACTCGAACTGGTTGAGGATCGAATCGTTTCCGCGCCCTGCATCCGGGCGCAGGCGCATCTGTTCCATCACGTCGGCATAGAAATCGGGCTTTCCGTTTCGTTCGAAATAGAGATGCAACTGCCAGAAAGGAACCAGGCGGTCGAATACATTCTTGTGATCGAGGAACGACTTCTTGGGATCGGCCTCGATAATGGCCTTGCGGGCCGACGCATAATTCTTCTGACGCTTGATGCGGCTCTCGTTGCCCATCTTCCCCAGCGTATAGAGCGAGAAGATGTTGTTGCTCACCTCGGTCATGCCACCCCAGGTCATTTGCCGCATTTGCAGCGCGTGCCCTACCTCGTGGCAAAAACCCCAGCAGGGGTCGCCGACGATCACCACACTCGGATCGGCCACCATGCGCATGGTGCCTTTGTTGCCCATGTACGCCACGCCGTCGCCGTCGCGGAACATGTAATAGTTGAAGTTCACGCGTGCGAGGATGCGATTCTTCGGCACCTTGTTGTATTTCACCAGGCCCATCAAGGTGTAATGGTGATTCAGCAGCGCATCGTAGTTGGCGATCAGCTCGACGCCCTTGCTGCGCGTGTAGGCGTTGAACCACTCGACCGGATAAGCGACCTGGATATGCTTGCCGCGAGCGTCCATGATCGGGCTCACCGCATCATCCAACAGGCGGTCCCAATCCTCGTTCGTATGCTTCGAAGCATCGAAAAAGCCGTTCACCTTGCCCGTCGGAAAGTGGACGGACACCTTGGGCGCCTCGTCGGCATGGTCGTCGAAATAGCTCACGTAGACATTGCCACCCTTCTCGACGTCGATCAGATTCGGACCTTCTTGGAGCTTGATCGTCTGCTTATGCAAGCCCCATCCGTTAGGATCTTTCGAGGGCTTGATTCCCTCGGCCGGCTTGCGCATCCAGTTGGGAATCAGCAGCGAAAGCTCCTTGCCCCCGGTATTGCCGACCAACACCACGTTTTCACCCGCGTCGAGACAGATGCCGGTAATGTTTTCGTAACGGCTGAAGCCATTGCCCAGTTTCAAGACATCGCGCAATGCGCGAGGCGAAGGATACGCCTCGTAGCAGGTCGCCCGATACGTCTTGTCGTACGTCCCGTCGAGCATCCCGGCCGCCACGGTCCCCAGTAGCTCGCTCTTGAAGTCGTCGAGGTCTTTCGACTGCACGCTCGTCTTCAACTGACTGCAACTGGCATCGGTAAAGAACGCCGCGTCGGCCTTTATCGCCTCGACGTCGTTCTCGGCGCCGCACGTGGTCAGCGACCATAGCAAGAACGAAACAGATAGAATGAATGTCTTCATGTTTGAAAACCCCTGCTTAAACAATGTTGGTATGATGGTAACCGCTGTCCCTTGAGCGGCCCGACTCCTCATTGTCGTCGACGCTGTTTCTGTTGTCAAGCATTCCTTGCCGGCCCCATAGCAGGCGATAGCCCAATGCGCGTGCTGCCATCATGACCCCGTTGAGACATGCGACAAAACCGATGGCAACGAACGTCAAAGAGACGCCCCCCTTCGTTCGGAAAACGTCGAATAGGGCGACGATCGAGAGGATTCCGAGCAAGATCATGACTTGCAGAAGCAGCACGCAAATTATGGCCCGCCACGGTCGCGATGCGTGTAGCGTGGCCGCCACCACAGGCAGCGTGGTGAACAAGCTGATAGCCGCAGCCGCGCCGGCAACGGTTAGCAGGGGCAACAACACGGCGGCACCGTTTGAAACGCCGTCGGGAGTCGCTAATTGGGCCGCCGAAAGAGCCATTGCCACCACGCCCGTCGCAACGAGTATGTCGCGGATTCCGAGTGCTTTGTAGGTCGACTGCCCGGGTGGGTCCGCAACATGCACGACATGCCAGCGACACCAGATTCGCGCTGCCCACAAAGGCAACTGGACCGCAAGGGCCACCAACGGCAGAGAGAGCGAGGCGACCCTGATATCTTCCCAGTAGTGACTGTACCTGAAGGAGTACTCGGAAGCGTTAACTAGGTATGCGAGCGCCCCCGCGACAAGAAACAGCAACGCTGTGCCGACGCCCGTCGCGAGCCTCTTAACGGGCCCGACCGGAGCAAGCACACACCAAACGGAATGGAGCCCTGCTTGTGCGCCGATCGCTCCGAAACACATGTAGACAATCGCCGCCGCCGGATCGTTCGGGCCGATCCAGCGCATGAGCGGCCCAACCGCGAAGTCGACAAACGCCAGCAGCGATATACTCACCACGAAAAACCGCGTAATCGATCTTTGGCGAACCGTAGTCATGGCGAAGTGGCGTGTTGTCCAGCGAGAAAGCTCCAAAGTGGACGACGGCAGACGGCAGGCAACTGATCGTAGAGGCAATGAAGCCGATTGTCAACTGCGCTCGTCGCCGCGTGGACATGTTCGTGAGGGCCGGCCAAACATGCCCACGCAAGCGTGGAGCATGGCACCCGGCGATGCTTCATCGCAATGCCGACGGGATGGAACAACGGTCCGACTGACCGTGGGTACCCGGCTCGGGCTAATGTTCCTTTGGCAGCTTATCGGGGGCAAGATCGCGGATGCTCAGATCACCGTGAACCACCCGATAGGTGTCCGAGCCTTCGGGACGATACCAGCAGACGACGGCCTCCTTGTCGCCGAGTTTGACTCCCTTGCCCGAGTAGTGCCAACTCTCACCGACCAATTGCCTGACGAATCGCCCGACGGCTCGGTAACGCTCCGGCGCGAAGGTGACGATGTGGGGATCGTTGTCACCCTTAGCCTGCTCCGCGTCGTGGATTTTGAACACGGACTCGGGAGGGAAAGTTCGGTCGTGGACCTCGGCCCACAAGATCAGCCCGTCGATCAGATCATTCTCGGTCGATGGCGGCGGGGTATAGCCTTCCGGCACCTCCAGCGACACGGCAGGGACAGGCGGCCGCTCCTGATAGCCTTCCGGCGGATCGAGACTAAACAGCGAGTCGTCGAGTTCCCGGTCGATCTCGAAATCTCGCAAAGTCATTACCGTCTTCAAGATGACCCGATCATGCACGAACACGTCGGTGATCAGCACCAACACCAGATTCCGGGTCTTCGCATCCACCCAGAGGTCCGTGGTTTTCCCGCCGCGGCGGACCCGGAACCCGACCGTGTTATGATCGCCGATTTGCTTCTTTCCCAAGGACTCAGCCTCCGGTGTGATCTTCTCCTTCAAACCGGTGAGGTAATCCACCATCGGGTGCGTTCTTCTGGAGGGCTCACCGGTACGGGTTACGGCCGTCTTCTTGTCAACATTGAGGAAGAGATACTTGCCCGCAGAACGGTCCGCGATATGGACCGATTCCGCAATGCCATTCGCTCCCCCAGGCTGCTTCTTCACGCCGCTCTCAGTGCGCAGGTGGCCGGGAGCTTTGTAGGCGTATCGTCTGGTTGCATCCACCGTGAGAAATTGGGCGGACGACGTGGGATTGAATTCCTTCGAGATGCTGTGCTCTTCGATTTCCGTCCAAGTGAGCGTCTTGATTTGCTGCATTTGCTCCAGCACCTCGGCGAAGGCCGGATTGCCGTTGTGGTTCGTCAGCAGATAGAAACCGGCGAAGCACACGCCGACACTCACGGCGGCAGCTGTGGCTATTTTGGCGAGACGTTGCATCGTGATCCTCCTTTCGGGGAGATTGACGGAAAGCGGTTGATCGTCGGGACCGGTTCCGGCCCGAAGGATGGTCGAAAGGACTTCCGGCGGTGGGCCGTCGGGGACCGGTCGTTGCCGAAACGCGCGTACGGCCCGACCTACGATATTCTTCCGGCGACGCTGCTTAGCGTTCATGGCTCGATACCTCCGTCTCTTCCTCTAAGACCATTGGCTCCAATCGCCGACGGGCACGGTGCAACAGCACGCCGACCGCCGATCGCTGAAGGCCAAGTTGCCCGGCGATGGCCCGATAGCTCAACCGATTGAAGTATCGCAAGCAGAAGACCTCGGCCTCTCGCGGCGGCAACTCACCCAGCGCGTGGCAGAGTCGATCGGCCAGTTCGGCTGCCTGGGCCTGCTGCACCGGTCCGGCCGCAGCCGAGGCGACCTCCGCCCAATCCGGCGGCTTTTCCTCGACGGCCGCGCGGCGCATACGTCGGCGCAACTGATCCAGGGCCCGGCAGGTCACCAATCGAGCCAGCAGCGCGCCCCAATTCTCCACAGTTTCCTTACGCGCCACTTCCAGCGCCGCCAGGAACGCATCCTGGACGCAGTCGGCTGCGTCGTCGTGGTCGCTCAACAGTCGGTAGGCCGTTTGCCACATGTGTACCGCATGCCGACCTACTACCGTTTGCCAGTCCGTCATCCGGGGGCCCTGCTGATTGGCTGTCGGGTCATCAATAGAATAGTCGTCCCAGCCAAAGAAATATTACTAGAGGTTCCCCGTTTGCTGTGATCTCGGGTCAAATGAGGCCGCATGAGTCACGTAGTCCAGGCTGTGCCTGACGCTCGGGGAAATGGTAGGCCGTTGGGTGTTGCCCTGATTTACCAATCGGTGCCCAGTGTGATTGCTCCTCCCGGCTCGATATTTCGCTGGATCTTCTTGCCGCCGTACCGCACTTTGCAGGGGCCGCCTGACGCGGAGCGGATTGTGGCGGTGACCAGCTTGCCGTCCTTCCACTGGATATCCAGTTCAAAGCCGCCGCGGGCTCTGAGACCTCTCACACGACCGTTGGGCCATGCCTTGGGTAGTGCCGGTAGGAGTTGAATCTCGCCTGCGTGGCTTTGCATGAGCATCTCGGCGATGCCGGCGCATCCTCCGAACGCTCCTTCGACTTGGGGTGTGGTGAAGCAGCGGCTGAAGAGGTTGACGCAGGTGTTCTTGTCGATCAGGTTTCTGAAGAGCTTGTGCGCTCGCTCACCGTCACGCAGCCGGGCCCAGAGGTTCATCTTCCATGACATCGAGAAGCCGGTGCCGAAATCGCCGCGGCTGGCGACGGCCGTTTTGGCGGCTTCGGCCAGGACGGGCGTTGCTTCGAGCGTGATCTGACTGCTTGGATACATGCCGTAGAGGTGCGAGAAGTGGCGATGTTCGTCGTCGGGGTTGTCCCAGTCGTCGAACCATTCCTGCAATTGGCCGAATCGGCCGATCTTGGTCGGTGCCAGCCGGCCGCGCATCTCGACCAGTTGGCGGCGCAGCGGCTCGTCGGTGTCGAGTTGCTCGGACGCGTCGATCACGTACGAAAAAAGGTCGCGGAGGATCTGCGAGTCCATCGTCGGACCGGCACAGATGTTCGGCGTGATCCGCCCGCCCATGATCTCGTCGTGAATTTCCCGATTCCCCGGCCGCGTGGGCACGTTCTCGGGCGAGGTGGCCGGGCAGGTGACCAGCACGCCTGCGGTGGGGTGCTCGACCAGCGTGTCGACGAAGAAGAGGGCCGCTCCTTTGATGACCGGATAGATTCGCTCGAGATACTCTTTGTCGGCCGGGTCATAGAGATGGTGTTGCCAAAGATGCGTACAAAGCCACGCACCGCCGGTCGAGAACGTCCCCCACTGGGTCCCGTCCATCGGAGCGGTCGCCCACCAGAGATCCGTATTCTGATGCAGCACCCAACCGCGAGCACCGTAGGAATGTTTGGCCGTATAGGCACCCGGCTCGGTGATCTCACACATCATATCGATCAGCGGCCCGGCACAATCGGCCAGATTGGCGACCTCGGCCGCCCAGTAGTTCATCTGCAGGTTGATGTTGACCGTGTACTTGCTGTCCCACTTGGGGTTCATCTCTTCGTTCCAGATGCCCTGCAAGTTGGCCGGCTTGGTACCGGGCCGCGAACTACTGATCAACAGATAGCGGCCATATTGGAAATAGAGCGCGGC
>JAZFUB010000461.1:0-4738 GCA_036447015.1 Thermoguttaceae bacterium
GGATTTGCATCATGAAACGTTGTCTTCCGAACCTTGCGGTCGTTGTGCTCGTGGCCGTCGGTCTGTGCAGTGTGGCTGCCGCAGCCGACACGCCGGCGAAGATTCAGGCCCTCTTGATCTGCGGTGACGATGTCGGGGCCCATCCGTGGCGAGAGCTTTCCGAAGCGACTCGCGAGGCGTTGGTCCTTTCCGGCCGCATCGACGTGCGCGTGTGCGAAGATCCGCTGATCCTCGAATCGCAGGCCGCCTTGAAGGCGTACGACGTGATTGTGTTCACGATGTACAACCGATCGGTTCCGCTGATCACGCCGCGGGCCCAGGAGAACTTGCTAAACTTCGTCAAAGGCGGCAAAGGGTTCTACGTCCAGCATCTCGCCAGCGCGTCGTTCAAGGAATGGCCCGCCTTCGCCGAGCTGTGCGGCCGCCATTGGGTGATGGGCAAATCGGGGCACGGCCCGCGTGCGGTGTTCAAGGCCCGGATCGCGAAAGAGCATCCGATCACCAAGGGGATGAAGGATTTCGACGTCGACGACGAACTCTATGCCGGGCTTCAGGGTTCCGGCGAAATCAACGTGCTGGTCACGGCCGAGTCGGATTGGAGCAACAAGACCGCACCGCTGGTCTTCACGCTCGACTACGGCAAGGGCCGTTCGGTGCATAACGCATTCGGGCACGACAGAAAAGCCATCCTGGACCCGAACGTCCGGAAGCTGATCGCTCGTAGCGTCGAATGGGCGGCCACCGGCGCCGTCGCCGAATAGACACCGTCGCCGAATAGACACGGTTTTCTCGTACCGTCGGACCCCGTAGCAGCCGCACAGCCCCGTCCTGAAAGGACGGGGTTGTCTTCTTTGCGGACCAATGATGGCGAAGCCATCGCGGCGTGCAAGAATAAGCTATGCTTGGTGAGGCGTTTCTGTCCCGCGCGAATCAGCAATACCGACTTTTACGAGGCCTCGTTCGCAACGAGGGCCGTCATGGCGTCACCTGCCCAAAGCTCGCGAGAGGCGATCGACCGTCTCCTCGCCCGAATGGATCAATTGCATTCTTCTCCGGCGGTCGCTTTGCAGATCCTGGAGCTGCTGAAGGACCCGGAATTCCGAATCGAGGAGGTCGGCGAACACCTCGAGGCCGACCCGGCGTTGGCCGCATCGATTCTCCGGCTGGTCAACTCGTCATGCCTCGGCCTGAGCCACAAGATCGCGAGCATTCAGCAGGCCATCAACTATATCGGTTCTCGGTCGCTGCGTCTGGCCGTGTTGAGCTTCGGCCTGGTCGATCAACTCACGCGCGGCACACCGCTGGCGGTTTGCAGCGACTATTGGCGGCGAGCACTGACGATGGCGTCGGCCGCCGCCCAGCTTTGCACCGACGCTAAGCAAACGCCGCCGGATGAGGCCTATAGTGCGGGTCTGCTGGCCGACATCGGCGTACTCGTTTTTGCGCAGGTGGAAACGGATCGATACGTGGCGCTCTATGACGAATCGACCCATGGCCGTGAACTCGTGAAGGCCGAGCGTCGCAGCTTCGGTTTCAGTCATGCGGCCCTTGGCGCCGTGTTGCTTTCGCGATGGAATCTCCCCAAGCGGCTCACAGTCGCGGTGGCCTGCCACGACAACAGCAATCGGCCGCCGAACACGCCGATCGGCCGTGCCGTTGTCGCCGCCGATCTGTTGGCCGACGCACTTTGGACCCCGCAGACTCCGAGGCTGCCGCAAGCCCAAGCGTTCCTCGCCGAACATTTCGGCCTCGACGTCGACGGGTTCATTTCGCTGGCCGTGGCATGCAAGAACGAGATTGCCCGGAATGCCGAGTTGTTTCGCGTTGAACTGACCGGATCGATCGACTGCGAGGAACTCCGCGAGCAGGCCATGAAGCAGTACAAGACCGAGGCCATGGACACCGCCATGGATTGGGATAGCATGACGGCGGTCAGGGAGCACGACTGTTCCTAAGTTCCTCGCAAAACGCGGAATTCCTCGTCCCAGTCGACTTTACGAGGTCGTACCCAAAAGGCTACCATGCAGGGACGCTGATGCCACGGCCACGAAAATGCCAAGGAGGTCTGTTCGATGTGCACTACCGCGGTGTGTCTGGCGACGATCCTGTTGGGGATCGATGTCCAGTGGGAGCCCCTGCCGGAGGGTGGGGTCGAATACCGGATTCAGATCGAACCGGAGTTGCTGGAGAACCTCGATGAGTCGGGCGTCCTGGTTCAGAGCGACGTCCCACCCTATGTGGGGGATATCCGGGCGTTTCGCATCACCGTCGGCAATACGGAGCTGGGCCGGAGTCCGGCACTGAATGCCGAAGAGCCCTCCGATGCCTCGCAGGTCGCCCCCGCCGACCCCTTTCTGCCGTCGCCGTCAAATCCGTCGATCCCAACGGCTCCCCCACTACCACCTATGCGTCAGCTTAAACCACCTGGCCAGCCGAACGGAATGTGGCCGCCGCCACAGGATTCTGTCGGCACCCAGCCCGAGGATCCACCAGATACACAGTCGGAGACCTCCGGCAATCCACCGGCGATGCCCGGCCCGTTTCCGGACGATCCGATCAGCCGGCCCATTGGAGTTCGCCAGGCGATCCACGTCGAATCGATCGAGCCGGAGTCCCCGGCCGCCGTGAAAACGACACCGGCTCAGCCGCAAACTCCGGCGAAACCGTGGGGAACACTGATCGCGACCAGCTTCGCCCTGTTCGCTTCGTTCGGCCTGAATCTTTACCTCGGTTGGATCGCAGTCGATTTCCGCCGACGTTGTCGAACGCTGGCGGGCGACTTGGGAGCGAACGCTCCGATCGATTAGAGACCCAACAACAACGTTCCCACCAGCACGGCCAAGACTCCCCACACCCAGACCGGAAACTCTCGACAATCCGACATGGAGAACATCTTGAAGCAATGCGGACAAACATTCGGCGCTAACTCGGTGACGAACTGCATGACCTTTCCGGCACAGTGAGGACAGCGACACCGCATAACACGCGATACCATGACACCCCCTTTCGGACTAGACAACGACTAGAAAGACAGACTGAAAAGACAGACTGAAAAGACAAGGATCCCGGAAAAGGCGCTATTACCTATAGTAAACATAGCTTATAAAATCGCCCGTGGAGGAAGTCTTATGGCAAAAACGATCGCGCTGCTGGGGGCCCTGGATACCAAGGGTGCGGAATACGGATTCGTCAAACGGTGCATCGAGGCTCGCGGCCACAAGACGCTGCTGATCGATGTGGGCGTCCTGGACCCGCCGGCAATCGAGCCGGACGTCTCGCGCGGCGAAGTGGCCGAGGCGGCCGGCGTCGATCTGCCGTCGCTCGTTGCCCGGCGGGATCGCGGGCAGGCCGTTGCCGCGATGAGCCGCGGCGCGGCGCTGTTGGTACCGAAACTCTACGCCGAGGGCAGATTCGACGGGATCATGGCACTTGGCGGCGGCGGGGGTTCCTCGGTCGCTTGCGCGGCCATGCGGGCCTTGCCATTGGGCGTGCCGAAGGTGATGGTTTCGACCGTGGCCGGCACCGACGTTTCGGGATACGTCGACGTGGCGGACATCGTCATGGTTCCCAGCATCGTCGACGTGGCCGGAATCAATCGAATCAGCCGCGAAATCTTCGCCAGGGCGGCCGGGGCCGTCTGTGGCATGCTCGAGACGGAAGTGCCCACGGGCGAAGACCGGCCATTGATCGTCGCATCGATGTTCGGCAATACGACCGTCTGCGTCGAGGCGGCCAAAACGATCTTCGAAGAGGCCGGCTACGAAGTCCTCGTCTTTCACTGCACGGGAAACGGCGGCCGGACGATGGAAAGCCTCGTGGCGGCCGGCCGGGTTGCGGGCGTGGCCGACATCACGACCACCGAATGGGCCGACGAGTTGGTCGGCGGCGTCCTGTCGGCCGGGCCCGAGCGACTCACGGCGGCTGCGAAGCACGGTGTGCCGGCAATCGTCACGCCGGCCTGCATGGATATGGTCAACTTCTGGGCACCCGAGACCGTGCCCGAGAAGTTCAAGGGCCGAACCTTCTATCCGCACAACCCCAACATCACGCTGATGCGAACCACACCCGAGGAATGCGAGCAGTTGGGCCGGATCATGGCCGAGCGACTCAACGGGAGCACAGGGCCGGTGACCGTGCTGTTTCCGCTTCGAGGGCTGAGCATGATCGATGCCGAGGGCGAATCGTTCTGGTGGCCCGAGGCGGATCAGGCCTTGTTACAGGCATTGAAGAGCCAACTGCGCAGCGACATCCCGTTGATGGAAATGGACTGCAACGTGAACGACCCCGAGTTTTCGAAGCATTGTGCAGAGACATTGTTGGGAATGATGACCGATCAGTAACAACAAGCACACAACGTTTAGCCGTCGCCGGCACGGCGATGAAGAACCCCACAGGGGAGCGTTAAAGGGGTCGGGAGTCTTTTGCCGCCGTCTCAACCGCAAACAAAGACTCCCGACCCCTTTAACTTCCCCGCTTTTGATTGCATGCGATTGTGAGAATGGCTCTGGGAGTACGTGACCAAATGAAAAGACGGTTTCTTGGCTCACCGTGGGTGCCGATCATCTTGGCCCTGTTCGTCGTGTTATGGGCAATAGTCCTTGCTTACGTGGTGATCCCGCTAACGCAATGGTTGCGGAATGGCGGATAGGAAATCCAGGAAATCCAGGGACACAAACTAATTTTGGCACGTTAGACAGAAACCGGCAAATGGAGGGCTTTCACCTATTGGGCCAGAAAA
>JAZFUB010000462.1:0-3610 GCA_036447015.1 Thermoguttaceae bacterium
ACCAAAGAGGAGTTCGACCTCCGACGCCAGAGGGGTGAATTCATCGAGTGTTTCGAGGTATTCGGGCGAGGTTATTGGTACGGAACGCTTAAAAGCGAGGTTAGCACTGGCCTGGAGGCCGGAAAATGGGTAGTCTTAGAGATTGACGTCCAGGGTGCGATGGCCGTCATGCAGTCCTATCCCGATGCCATTTCGATCTTCGTCCTTCCCGACTCGGTCGAAGAACTACAGCGACGACTCCGCGGGCGGGGTACCGAGACGGAAGAGGCCCTTCAGCGGAGATTGCAGCAAGCCAACAGTGAACTGGCCCTGGCAGGCCAATACGGTTACCGGGTCGTCAACGACGATCTGGATCGGGCAGTCCAGGAAATATGTGACATTCTGACCCAAGAAATCGGAGGTCGACCTCAATGATCGATGAACTTCGCGAAGAGGAAATCATCAACAAGGTGGGTGGTCGCTTTAAGCTGTCGACACTCATTCAAAAACGTTTGGTGTCGTTGAATGCCGGTGCCCGGCCGCTGGTCGAGCTGAACACCGACAACAAGAAGGAGATCGTGATCCAGGAAATCATGCAAGACAAGGTCTACCTGGATACCGAGTTAAAGGTGCAAACCGCCGCCGGTGGGCCCGAAGGCGGCCCGCCCGAACTGGATCTGCGCAATCTATGAACGGCCGCGAACTGCTCATCGGCGTGACCGGTGGGATCGCCGCCTACAAGACGGCGGCGGTCGTCAGCCGGTTGGTTCAGGCGGGAGCAGGCGTGTCGGTCGTGATGACTCGATCGGCCACGCGGCTGGTCGGCCCGAAAACGTTCGAGGCCCTGACCGGCCGGCCGGTGGGGACGAAGGTCTTCGGCCCGGGTGCCCACCCACACATCGAGCTGGCCGAGGCGGCCGATTTGTTGTGTATTGCGCCCGTGACGGCCAATTTCCTGGCCAAGGCGGCCAACGGGCTGGGGGACGATCTGCTGAGCACCGTGTTGCTGTCGTTCGGCGGCCCGGTGATCATGGTCCCGGCAATGAACAGTCGCATGTGGGCACAGCCTGCCGTGCAGCGAAACGTCGAGCAGCTTCGGGCCGACGGCGTCGTGCTGATCGATCCCGAGGAAGGCTACCTCAGTTGCGGCACGACCGGACCGGGGCGGATGGCCTCGCCGGAGACGATTTTCGAGGTGATCGCCAAAACGCTTGATGGTGACAAGAGATAGCAGCCCAGTACGTTCATGGCTCGAATCCTGATTACTTCCGGCCCCACGCGCCAGTACCTCGATCCGGTACGGTACCTGACCAATGCGTCGAGCGGTCGGATGGGGGCCGCTCTGGCCTCGGCGGCCCTTCGTGCCGGGCACGACGTGGTCGTCGTCAGCGGGCCGGTCGACGTCGAATATCCCCCCGAGGCCCGGATCGTCCCGGTCGTTTCGACCGAAGAAATGCTCGAAGTCTGCCTGGAGATCTTTCCCGACTGCGACGGCCTGATCGGCGTCGCCGCCCCGTGCGACTACCGGCCGGTCGTGGTTTCTCCGCAGAAGATCCGCAAGACGGGCGAACCGCTTCGGCTGCATCTGGTCGAAACGCCCGACGTCGTGGCGCTGCTGGGGGCCATCAAGCAATCGCAATGGATGGTTGCATTCGCTCTGGAAACCGAGGATCTGCGGATGCGGGCCCTGCAGAAACTCGAACGGAAGAGTTGCGATCTGATCGTGGTCAACGGCCCCGACGCCATGCACGCCCGTAATGCCGAGATCGAGGTCATCAACGTCGCGGGCGAAGTCTTGGTCTCTGCGAGTGGCAGCAAGGAACGTGTGGGGGAGGAAATCTTTCGGGTCATTCAGAAGGAACTGATCGACAACAATTCTCCGGAAGAGCCAAAAAGTCGAGCTTGACAGATTGGCCGACGTAGACTAACAATTCGGCAGAGGAATGGTTCGCATTTCGGACTCTTGACTGGTGAGGATCGTGTGATGTTACTGGAAACTGAATTCGTCCACAGACCGCTTGGTCAACCGGCGGAAACGTCGGTCGAGACGCCCATCGTGGAATCTGCTATCGTGGAACTTGCCTTGCCCAGCAATTCCCGTGCCCAACTCGACGACTTCGACAAGCCCGACGACAAGCCCGACGACAAGCCTGACGACAAGGCTGACGACAAGGCTGACGACGATTTCGACGACGATCTGGAAGATGTTCTTGACGACGACGACTTCGACGACGATTTCGACGACGACTTCGAGGAGGATTTCGACGACGATCTGGATGACGACGATGACGACGATGACGACGATGACGACTTCGACGACGATGTTTGATACTTGATTCGAAGATGGGATCATGCACGAGTTAGCCACCCACATCGAAGAAGCCGTAGGCGCGATCCGGCAACACTGGTCGGGAGAACCTCGCGCGGGCATTATCCTGGGGACCGGCCTGGGCAGCGTTGCCGAGCAGATTGAGGCCCATGCATCGCTCGACTACGAAACGATCCCTCACTTCCCTCGCTCGACCGCGATCGGCCATACCGGCCAACTCGTTTGCGGCACGCTCCAGGGCATGTCGGTCGTGGCCATGGAAGGACGCTTCCATGCGTACGAAGGCTATTCGCACCGGCAGATTACGTTCCCCGTCCGTGTGATGAAAGCCCTTGGGGCCGAGTTGCTGATCGTCTCGAACGCTTGCGGAGGCATGAATCCGCAATACGCGCGTGGCGACATCATGGTCATCGAGGATCACATCAACCTGATGAACGGCAACCCGTTGATCGGGGTCAACGACGACAACCTCGGGCCGCGGTTTCCCGACATGTGTGCGCCGTACGACGAGACGCTGATCGACCGCGCGCTGGAAATCGCCCGACGCGAGAACTTCGCCGCCCACAAGGGTGTCTACGTGGCCGTCACCGGACCGAATCTGGAGACCCGGGCCGAATACCGATTCCTGCGCACGATCGGAGCCGACGTGGTCGGAATGTCGACCGTGCCGGAGGTCATCGTGGCCGTGCATGCCGGAATGCGGGCATTGGGGCTGTCGATCGTCACCGACATGTGTTTGCCCGACGCCCTAGAGCCGGCCGACATCAACGAGATTCTCGCCACGGCCGCCGAAGCCGAGCCAAAACTCCGAAAACTGGTCCTCGGCATCCTCGCCGCAGAGGCGTAGGGTGGGCACTGCCCACCGAGAACCAAGAAGAGCACGCCAAGAGAGTTTTGGTGGGCGGTGCCCACCCTACGAACTCGTGATATTGATGCAGGAGCTCCCCGCCAACGCGAATTGGAGTAAGAGCGACCTCGTCTGCCTCGCGAGCATTTACTGCTTCTACATTGCCTGCATGTTGGTTGCGCTATATCCTGGAACGATCGGTTCGATTTCGTCACGTTCATTGGCCGCACCTTCACTCCTCGAACACAACGGATAACCATGCCATGCACCTGAGTACGGCGTCGTGCGGATTAGAATGGATGCCACACCCGGACCGACAGCAAGTAGGCCGGATCGCGATCCGGCATTTTTCACGCAAAACGGCCTGAACGCGTCGCAGCATGATGCAGACTTGACCGGCGGCAGTAGCCAGCTATAATAGCGAGTGCTTCCCCCAAAACAAGGGGGGCTCCGTT
>JAZFUB010000463.1:0-4686 GCA_036447015.1 Thermoguttaceae bacterium
CTTCTGCTGGTCGCGCTGCTGGGCAACCTGGGGATCGCATCGATCGGCACGCTGCTGAGCGCTTTGGCGACCAGCATCCGCCAGAACGGCAACCTGCTGGTGCTGCTCGTGTTGCCGATGGTCATACCGGTCGTCCTCGGGGCGGCCGAGGCAACGCGATTGATCGCCGAGAACGATCTGGGCGACGCATGGTGGCGATGGATTCAACTGCTCGCCGCATTTGCAGTCATCTTCATCACGGCCGGCACGGTCCTTTTCGAGTTCGTTGTGGAAGATTAAACATGGAGTGGAAAATGGGGACTGGCTCCGAGCCCGGGCAGATGCCAAACCTGCGGAAGACATTCCCGGCTCGGTGCCTGTCCCCATTTTCCACGGCGTCACGCCCGAAAAAGGGGACAGGCACCGTCGGCAATACGACTCACTACGGCAATACCCGTTCTCGACGGAGCCAGTCCCCTTTTTCGAGTGAACATACACGATGAACCTCTTTCTAACCATCCGGATCGCACAACGGGCGCTTCGCAAGAACAAGATGCGTGCCGGCCTGACCGTCCTGGGCGTGGTGATCGGCATCGCGGCGGTGACGACGATGGTCTCGATCGGCCAAAGCGCCGGCGAGCTGGTTCAGGGGCAGATTCAGTCCCTGGGAACCAACGTCATCGTGGTCTTTTCCGGCAGCAAGAGGGGAAGTGGCGTCCGTCATGGGCGAGGAAGCATCCCCACGTTGACGGCCGGCGACAGTGACGCGATGGCCGACGAGTGTCCCTCCGTACTGGCCGCCTCGTCGCTGGTCGGCACCGGCGGACAGGTTATCTACGGCAACAACAACTGGGCCCCTCGGGAAATGATCGGCGTCGGCACGCAGTATCTCACCGTCCGCAACTGGCAACTCCGCCACGGAGGTTTCTTTACCGATCGCGACGTGGCCTCGGCCGCGAAGGTCTGCGTGATCGGGCGAACGCTGGTGGCAAAGCTCTTTCAGACGACGAATCCGCTGGGCAAGATGATCCGCATCCGGAAGATCCCCTTTCAGGTGATCGGCGTGCTGGAGACCAAGGGGGCCAACATCGTGGGCGACGACCAGGACAACGTCGTGCTGATGCCGTACACGACCGCCCGAAAACGGTTGCAACCCTCGAGATTCAACCACGTCGACGTGATTCTCGCCTCGGCGCGGTCCGTTGGCCGGATGGCCCAGGCGGAGATTGAGATTCGGCAGTTGCTCTGCGAGCGTCATCACATTGCCCCGGGCGAACCGCCGGACTTCGAGGTGCAGAACACGACGGAAATCGCCGCCATTCTGGGTGTCGTGACCGGGACCATGACGGCGTTGCTGGCGTCGATTGCCGGCATCTCGCTGCTGGTCGGCGGAGTGGGGATCATGAACATCATGCTCGTTTCGGTCAGCGAACGGACGCGCGAGATCGGCATCCGGCTGGCCGTCGGTGCCCGCGAGCGCGACATTCTCCAACAGTTCCTCGTCGAATCCATTCTTTTGGCCGGCATCGGCGGATTCGTCGGCGTCTTGCTGGGCGTCGGTGCCTCGGCCGGAATCACCACCGTCATCAATTCGTTCTCGAGCGGGTCCGAGTGGCCGATCGTCATCTCTTACAAGGCGGCCATCGTCGCCATGCTCTTCGCCGGCTCGGTCGGCGTCTTCTTCGGCTTCTATCCGGCCTGGCGTGCAAGTCGACTGGAGCCGATCGACGCGCTGCGCTACGAGTGATCCGCGTCGGAACCATTGCGAAAACGCGGAACTTACGGTTCGCTGCGCCATCGTCGTTTAGCGGCCGGGCTTGCCCGGCGTGTTTCGAACTGTTCTGGTCGGCAAAAACGCGCCGGGCAAGCCCGGCCGCTAAACACGCCTGCGATGCAACCTAGCGCTGTAGCGTTAGCGGCCAGGCTGACCCTCCGGTTTCGGATCCAAGAATCGGGATGCCGGTTCGTTCAGATCGAAGGCTTCCTCGGCCGGCTCGGACGACGTCGGATACTGGTCCGCGTTGGGGCCGAGGCGGAAGTCCTTCGGATAACATCGATCGGCGAAGATGCGGCCCAGCGGCCCGATCGAGCCGTAACGTTCTTCGGCCAGCCGGATCCCGTGTGCCTCGAGGATCGTGCCCGTCTGCCGGGCAAGATTGGCGAGTTCCGTGTTGTACAGTGTCAGCGACTGGGCCTCCGAGGCGACCGCATTGCCCCAGTTCGTAATGGCCTGCAACACATTTAAGTAGATGACCCGATCCGCTCGGAACTCGGCAGTCTGAACGTCCAAGTTCTCCTCGGCCGCCGCTCGCGCTTCCTGGAATGCCACGTATTGCTCGTAGAACGTCGCCAGGTTGCGGTAGTTGTTCGCCAGGATGTGGGTCGTGTTGTGCAGCCCCTGGTCGAGATTGGCCCGGTCGCGCATGATGACCAGTTCCTGACGCCGCAGCCCGGCCCTCGATTGTCGCAATCCCAACGGCACCGAGAAATTCACACCCAACTGCCAGCCGGTGAACTGCCCGGGCCTCGAAATGACATAGCTTCGGTCTGGAGTGCGGCCCTCCAGTCCGTCCCAACGATAGAGCGCCGTCGCGTCGACTCGCGGCAGGGCCTGGTTTTGGGCAAGGAGCAATCGCTGTTGGTCGGCCTCGATGATCAGTTTCAGTTCGATCAGGTCGGGGCGCTGCTGGGCCGCAACGGCGACGATATAGTCCCAATCCGCCTTGAGACGCTCCATCGTCGGCGGTGTGACCGGTACGATGCGTGTGCCGTCCGACGGCGGCAACCCGAGAATGTTCCGCAACGTCGCTTCCCGCTGCAGCACGGTCGCTTCGGCCGAGATCAGGCTGGCCCGAAAACCAGCCAGCGCGGAGCGTGCTTGTGCCACGTCGGCCGCGTCAAGAAAGCCAACCTGTGCCTTGACCCGAGCAAACTCGAAGCCCTCTTCGCCCTGCTCGACCTGTTGCCGCCGTGCCCAGAGATCGGTTCTCGCAGCCACGAGGTCCCAGTACGCTTGGATCACGCCGCGCACCATCTCCTGTGCCGCGTCCTTCATCTGGAAGAAGGACCGTTCCGTATCGATCCGCGCGATGAGGATCGGAGCCAGACTGGCCCGTGCGCCGCCACCCTGTAACAACGGTTGAATGAAACTCAAATCGACCGACGACGATATCTCCGGATTCAAGGGCAGACCGTCGGTCGCACGAAGCGATCGCGCGGCATTGACGTCCAGAGCCGCGGTGCCGCCGGTAACGGTCCGCTTCGACAACCCAAGCCCCATGTTGTAGCTGTCGCTGCGCAGCCCGCCGATGAGTGTTCGCGAGGGATCGTCCGGATCGGCGAACGCCACCGGCGGTGTCCGCCGAAAGAAGTCGTTGCGCACCTGAAAGTTCGGATCGAAAACGGCCCGTGCCTCGTCGATCGTCGTGTTCGTGATGGCCGGATCGTAGATCGTCCGCCCGCTACTGCCGCCCAGCACGCGGATCACCTCCGAGTTGGCCAGCGTGGTCGCAATGGCCTGGTCGAGCGAAAGATGGTGGACTTCGGCATCCGGCTGGGGATCCGAAACCGTCGGCGGCGACGGCACGTCCGGCAGACGGGCCTTCGACAGCATCGACGGATCGCGAATCTCCATTCGGCGCTGCTCGGGAAGGAGAATCCGCCAGATCTCCTGCGCACGGGTAACCACGGGCACCGCCAAGACCAGCAGCGTACAGAAGATGGCGAAATTCCAGTTGCGCTTGCCCATACGCAGTTCATCGGCAGACCGCATCGCTACGACCAATACAATCGGCAGGACCGCCAGCAACGACAGAAGTGGACCATGACTACCGCTATAATCGATATAGATTACTAGTCGTCATCGTCCTCCGCGTGCAGCACCTGTAAGGCTCGGTTGAAATCGGTCGTATCTTCCACGATTCGACCGTCTTTGAGCACCAACAACCGATCGGCATGCCGGGCGATACCCTGGTCGTGTGTGACGAGAATGACCGTGATGTTGCCCTTGCGATTCAATTCCCGCAGCAGCGCGATGACTTCCTTGCTGGTTCGCGAGTCGAGGTTGCCCGTAGGCTCGTCCGCCATCAGGATCGCCGGGTCGTTGACCAGAGCCCGGGCGATCGCCACCCGCTGCTGTTGCCCGCCGGAGAGTTGGCCCGGGTGGTGGTCCATGCGATCTCCCAGGCCGACGTCGTCGAGCACTGCTTTGGCTCGCTCCCGCCGCCGGCGTGCCGAGATGCCCCGCGAGTAGAGCAGCGGCAGTTCGACGTTTTCCAACGCGCTGGTCCGCGCGAGCAGGTTGAAGTTCTGGAACACGAAGCCAATCTTCTGATTCCGCAGCTTGGCCCGAGCGTTGCGCGAGAGAGCAGACACTTCATTGCCGTCGAACAAGTAGCTGCCGCTGGTCGGCTTGTCGAGACAGCCGAGCATGTTCATCAGCGTCGACTTTCCCGAGCCCGAAGGCCCCATCAGCGCAAGATACTCGCCGGCTTCGATCGTCAAATCGACGCCAGCGAGAGCCTCGACCCGAGTCTCCCCCAGTTCGTACACTTTGTGCACATCGCTCAACGCGAGCAAGGGACGGGCGTCTTTGTCGGGCATGAGCATACATCGAGTGTACCATGCCCGGGTTGGCAAAAGCCAGCGGCACTCCTCACCAATCCCCCTCATTGGCGTGGGAACTGGGAGGTAACGCAAGACAAAGCA
>JAZFUB010000464.1:0-17026 GCA_036447015.1 Thermoguttaceae bacterium
GCGGCACGCATTGCCCGTTGGTTGTTCGCATCCCCGAGAAATACAAAGAGTTTTGGCCGGCCGAAAAGCCGGGCATGACCGTCGACCGCATCGTGAGCTTCGTCGACATGCCGAAGACCTGGCTGAGCCTCGCCGGTGCCGAGATCCCCGACACGTTCCAGGGCACGATCTTCCTCGGCCGGGACATCGAACCGGAACCGGAGTACCACCTCAGTTTCAGAGAGCGGGCCGACGAACGGTGCGATTTCGTGCGCATGATGCGCGACAAGCGGTTCGCCTATTACAAGAACTACATGCCCTATGCGCCGGCCGGACAGCATCTCGAGTATCTCTGGCGTGCCCGGGCCACCCCTGCCTGGGAGAAACACCATAAGGAAGGCAAGACGAACGAAATCACCGGCCGATTCTTCAGGCCACGGGTCTCCGAAGAGTTCTACGACACCGTGGCCGACTTCGACAACGTCCACAACCTGATCGACGATCCCCGCCATCAGGACAAAATCGCCGAATTGAAGCGGGCCATGCGAGAGAAACAGCTTGAGCTTTACGATTCGGGACTCCTCCCGGAATCGACGAGGATGATCCGCGCAAGTCAGAACAACATGACGATCTACGAAATGGTTCGCAACCCGAAACTCTACCCGCTGGAGTCCTACCTCGATGCGGCCGACATGGCCCTGGATCGCGACAAGGCCAACTTGCCTGTATTGATCAAGGCGATGTCCGATCCCGACTGCGGCATCCGTTACTGGGCCGTCGTGGGGCTTCATCTCCTTGAGAAGGACGCCGCCGGTGCGGCCGACACGCTCGAGAATGCCCTGAAAGACACCTCCGACGAAGTGAAAATCATGGCGGCATGGACACTGGTCAAGATTGGCCGCAACGAAGTGGGCCTGGACTGCCTTCGCGACCTCTTGAACAACGGGACGACGGCCCAGCGAAAGCTACACAACGTGCTCGACTGGATGGATGACGATGCCCTGGCCCTGGTCCGCGAATATGTGCAATCCCAACCCGGGAAAGCGAAAAGCATCCTGGTCCGGATCCTACAGGAAGAGGGGATTGAAACTCCGAAGAAGACAAGAAGGGAGCAACGGCAATGAAAGGGACAACGATTCGTTTCGGGAGTGCAGCTTCATCGCATTGGCGTCGGATTCTGGGTGTCGTCGTCTGCTGCCTGGCGACCGATGCCATGGCAGCCCGGAACAATAGCTCCCCAGCGTCCGGGCAAACTCGCTACAACGTGTTGCTGTTTACCGCCGATGACATGCATGCCGAGTCGATGCGAACGTACGGCAGCAAGGTCGAGGACCTGACGCCACAGCTCGATCGTTTTGCCGCGACGGGGATGGTGTTCACTCGCGCGCATGTGAATGCCGCGATCTGTGCGCCAAGCCGGGCCGTGTTTGCAACGGGACTCTACAGCCACAATTCCGGAGCCATGGGATTCATGCCGGCCCGACCGGGAACCCCGGACATCGTGACCACCCTGCGCAAGGCCGGATATCTCACAGGCATCCTCGGAAAGGTCGGCCATTCGACGCCTGTGCCCGAGATGCAATGGGATTACCATTTCGACCAGAAAGACCTCGGCAACGGGCGCAGTCCCACGCTCTATTACGATCGCTCGAAGGTCTTTCTCGAGCGGTGCAAGTCCGAACGCAAGCCGTTCTACTTCATGGTCAACTCGCACGACCCGCATCGGCCATACTGCAATCCGGAAAGACTGACCCGCGGCGCCGAGATGCCCAGCAAGACGTACGCGCCCGAGGACGTCGAGGTGCCGGGCTTCGTGCCGGATCTGCCCGGAGTGCGCGAGGAACTGGCGATGTATCAGAATTCCACACGCCGGCTGGACGACACCTTTGGCAAGGTGATGCAGGCGCTCGAAGAGTCGGGCTTTGCCGACAACACGCTGGTGCTCTTCATGAGCGACAACGGCATCGCGATTCCCTTTGCCAAGTGCAATGCCTGGTTCCACTCGACGCACACGCCGATGATCGTTCGGCTGCCCGGCATGGTGAAGCCGGGAACGAGAGACGATGTTCATTTTGTGTCGAGTGTGGACCTGATGCCCACCTTCCTCGAACTGACCGGTGTGGAGGGGCCCGAGAAGCTCGACGGCCGGTCCTTCCTGCCCTTGCTCGAGGGGCACTCGCAGAAGGGCCGCGAGTTCGTCTTCACCCAGATCGATAAGAAGGCCGGTAGTGATGCGGTGCCGATGCGCTGCGTGCAAGACGCCGGGTTCGGATACATCTACAATCCGTTCAGTGACGGCAAACACTGGTATCGCAACAACAACGAAGGCGGGACCATGGCCGCCATGAACAAAGCGGCCGAGACGGACCCGAAGATTGCCCGGCGCGTGCAACTCTTCCGCTATCGCGTACCCGAGGAGTTTTACGATCTGGAGAAAGACCCCGATTGCCTCGATAACCTGATCGATGATCCTCAATACGCAACCGAGGTTCAGAAACTGCGAAAAAAGCTCGATGGCTGGATGGTTGACACGGGCGATCCCATGTTGGAGGCGTTTCGCCACAAAGGCGATCGAGCGGTCGTGGATGCCGTCATGGCGAAGACGTACGGGAGCATGAACAAGAACACGAAGAAGAAGGAAAAGAAACGATGAAGAGAATACTGGTACTTGCAGTGCTGCTCGCGGCCACCAATGTGCAGGCCGGCTTGCTCGACGACAGCGGGATCGACGGTGGGCTGATTGTTGTGATCGGCTGTGAAGACACGGGACTCATTCGTGAGCTTGGACAGAACGACAAATTCCTCGTCCAGGCGCTCGATACGGATCTGGCGAAGGTTGAGAAGGCACGCGAGGCGATCCACGCGAGCGGCAACTACGGCAGAGTCAGTGCCGCGACGTTCGACGGCAAGGCGCTGCCATATGCGGACAATCTCGTCAATCTGGTGGTGGCTTCCGGCTCCGGCGTTCAGGTTTCAGCCGATGAGATTCACCGAGTGCTGGTGCCCGGCGGCGTGGCAATGGTCGACGGCAAGAGGGCCGTCAAGCCTCTTCCCGCCGACATCGACGAGTGGACGCATTACCTCTACGACGCAAAGAACAACGCGGTGTCGCACGACGAAAAGGTCGCCACACCGACGAGCCTACAGTGGGACAGCGGTCCGCGATGGTCGCGGCATCACGATCACATGAGCAGTATCAGTGCGGTAGTGAGCTCCGGCGGCAGGATCTTCACGATCCTGGACGAAGGCCCGAGGACGTCGATCCAGTATCCGGCCGACTGGCAACTGGTCGCCCGCGACGCGTTCAACGGCAAGCTGCTGTGGAAGCGTTCCATTGCCCGGTGGCACACGGACATCTGGCCCGCCAAGGCCGGTCCCGCACAGTTACCCCGGCGATTGGTCGCCGTTGGCGATAAGGTCTATGCAACGCTCGGCATCCACGCCCCGGTCAGCATGCTCGACGCGGCCACCGGCGAGACACTCAAGACGTTCGAGGGCACCGAGTATACCGAGGAGATCCTTGTCTCGGGCGATCAACTCTTCGTATCGGCCCATGCGTCCGTGCCACCGAAGGGGAAGTGGCAACTCGACACGGTCCAATGCTGGACCGAAACCAGACGCTCGAACAGTTCCCGACCCTGGAAATGGGAGATGGAGGACCCGAAGAAGATCGTTGCCGTCGACACCACCTCGGGCGACGTGCTTTGGACGAAGGAAACGACGGTTGCCCCGATCACACTGGCTGTGGATCAGCAACGAGTCGTCTACCACAACGGTCTGAACGTGGTCTGCCTCGATCGCAAATCCGGAGCCGAGTCCTGGGTTTCCAAGCACACAGCGGCAGTCCAGGGCTCGGTCAAGGCGTCGCCGAACCTGGTGATCTACGATGACGTGGTCCTCTTCTCCGCCGGACCGGGAGCCGTCACGTCGATCGCGATCGAGGACGGCAAAACGCTCTGGACCGATTCGCATGGCGGCACCGGGCATCAGTCCTCCTACGACCTGCTCGTGGCCGACGGGCTGGTCTGGTCGACCTCGGGCGGCCGCGTCACGAAGCAGCATCCCGACTACGAAGAAGCACTCAAACTGGCAAAAACACCCAGATGGACCTACATCGGCCGGGATCCGGTCACCGGCGAAGTCGAGCGGGTCTTCCCGCCCGGAAAGAGCGACTGGTTTCATCATCGTTGCCATCGCGGCAGGGCCACCGACCAATACCTCCTCATGTCGCGAACGGGCATCGAGTACGTCGACGTCAAAACGGGCGAGTGGACGCCCAATCCGTGGGTTCGCGGCGCGTGTCTCTACGGCATCATGCCCGCCAACGGTCTGACCTATGCACCGCCCCATCCGTGCGCCTGCTATATCGAGTCGAAGCTAACCGGCTTCAACGCGCTGACTACGGCCGGCACGGATCGCCGAGCTGCGAATAGCCCCAGACTGGAAAAAGGGCCCGCGTATGGCAACATCGAAGGTCCGACAACCAGCACTCAGGGATGGAGCACCTATCGATCCGACAACATGCGCAGCGGGGCCATCGAGACAGAGGTCCCCGCGAAGCTGAAGAAGGGTTGGACCGCAGAGCTTGGTGGCAAACTGTCACCCGTGACCGCTGCGGATGGAAAGGTGTTCGTCGCCGCGGTCGACCGGCATACGGTCTACGCGCTGGACTCGACGTCCGGTAAGGTGCTATGGAACTATACGGCCGGAGGACGCGTCGACACGCCGCCGACGATCGTGAGCGCCCGGCAAGCCGGTAAGTCGCTCTGCGTTTTCGGCTCGAAGGACGGCTGGGTCTACTGCCTACAGGCTTCCGACGGCGCGTTGGTCTGGCGATATCGGACGGTGGCCCAGGAGCGCCACATCGTTTCGTACGACCAGCTGGAATCCGCCTGGCCGGTAAGTGGTGCGGTCCTCGTACAGGACGGTTCCGTCTACTGCATTGCCGGTCGATCGATGTTCCTCGACGGCGGTCTGCACTTATTGAAACTCGACGTGCTGACCGGCCGGAAGCAGTTCGAGGAAATCATGGGCGATACCGTGCCCGATAGCGGCGCGCCGCTGCATACGACGGCCGCCGGTCTCGATATGCCGGTCTCGCTGCCAGACATTCTCTCCAGCGACGGCAAGCGTCTCTACATGCGATCGCAGAGCATCGGACTCGACGGAAAACGGACCGATCTGACCGCCTCCGGGCCCACGGACCAGGGCGGCGAAGAAGCCCATCTGGTCTGCTCGGGCGGATTCCTCGACGACACCTGGTTTCATCGTGCCTATTGGGTGTTCGGCCATGGCTACGGCACCGGACACAACGGATGGTTCCGCGCCGGGCGGTTCGCGCCGGCCGGGCGAATGCTCGTCTTCAACGACGACACGGTCTTCGGCTACGGTCGCCAACCGCGCATGTTCGTCTGGTCCGCCGCGAATGAGTACCAGCTCTTTGCTGCGACCCGCGATGTGAAGCCCGAGTCGATCGCTCGCGTCGCTGCGGCGAACAAGCAACAGGAGGGCAGTGGCAAAGATGGGCACGGACATATCATCACATTCGATCGCAACATGTACGGTTCCTATCCGCTGCCCGAGATTACCGCCACAACCTTCAACTGGCGACACGAGAATCCGACGCTCCAGGCAAGGGCCATGGTGCTGGCCGCCGAAACCCTGTTCGTGGCCGGCCCGCCGGACGTCGTCGACGAAGAAGAGATCTTCGGCGCGCCGTTCGACAATCGCGTGACCGCGAAGGCGGCCGAGCAGGTGGCTGCACTTCAAGGCAAAAGGGGAGCCCTGCTGCACGTCGTCTCCACGAAAGACGGCCAAAGACTCAACGAACTCGAGCTCGACGGCTGTCCGGTCTTCGACGGCATGGCAGCGGCAGAAGGCAAACTATTCGTCACAACAATGGACGGCAAAGTGGTCTGCTTCCAGTAGCGTAGGTCAGGCTGTGCCTGACAACCGAAGACCATTCTCCGTATCGTGTCAGGCACAGCCTGACCTACTATTGGCCTGTCCCCGCAGAATTGCGAAATGGACGAGAATCCATACGAATCGCCCGGCGAACCGGAGAATGGCCCGGCACCGAATTCCGCACGTCGTTCCTTGTGGGCAAATGCTGGAATTGCTTTGGGTGCATTCATCGGCTGCGTGTTTCTGATCGGATATCTCGGAGTCTGCTTCGAGCTTTTCCATAATGGATACGCTTGGCCAGTTATCATGTTTAACACCCTGGCTTTCATGATTGTCCCACAGTTCGATGGTGGACCATGGCGTGAACGCATTGCAGTGAGCCTCTCGGTGCCGCTGGCGGTCTTCGGAGGGTGGGCAGGGTTTCACGTTTTTTGTGCCCTGCCCTCGTGGTCTTGGGCAGTATTCAACAATCCTTTGGGCATGGCAATATTCGTCATCGGTTTTGCAGCTGCGGCAGCCGTCTTGGGTTGGTGGTCAATTCACCGTGTGCTTCGTTTTTGGAAAGCGTAAGTAGCGTCCTACAAGAGCCTTCGTCGGTCGAACCGCTCGCTGAACGTTGACTAAGACAACTCACCCAGTAGGTGCGGCACCCCTGCGCCCGACACCATCAATATTCATTGCTCGCCAAGGCGGCTACTCGTCGTAGTTCGGACGGCAGATGTCAGGCGCGGAGTGCCGAACCTACTTGACTGCCTGTGTCCCACAACGCGCGAGAATATCACGGCCTCTTTGCGCCGGGAACCGAACGCCCCCAAAGGAAACGCGGCCGCAGCGCCGCCAGTACCGCCGGCAATAGCGTGACACTCGTCAGGAAGCTGACCAGCATGCCGACGCTGATCAGTAAACCGAACCGCACCAACGTCTGGAACTCCGAGACGCACAGCAGGAGGAAGCCGATCGACACCACGCCGGCGGTGAAAAACAACGCCCTGCCGGTGAACGTGAACGCATCGCGAAAGACGTCCGCATCGTTACCCGGCGAATCGGCCATTTCAACGCGAAGCCGATCGAGGATGTGGATCGGAAAATTGACCCCCGCCCCGATCGCGATACTTGCGAACATCGAAGTGCCGACTCCCAGCGGAATATCGCTGAATCCCATGATCGCATAGATCGTCACCACCGCCATGCCCACGGTCGCCGTACACAGCAGCCCGGCGACGGCCGAGCGGAACATCAACCCGGTCAGAAGCAACACGCACAAAAACGCGAAACTGACGCTGCGGATGTGGCTCGTGCGGATGATTCGCAGCCAGTGGTAATCGAGGTTGACCCGACCGGCCAGCTCGGCTCGTAGCGGACCGCCCGCGGAAAAATGCTCGTCGAGGTACGCTTGCAGCAGTTCGATCACCGGGCGCTGGTGGATATACTGGCTGCTCTTCATCCGCAAGGTGAGGTTGGCGCGCGAATAGGACTTGTCGACGACCTCGCCGAGCAGATCGGCCATTGGAGAGGTGGGCGCGCTGAGCACGTCGAGATAGTAACGTGTCTCCTCGGTATCGTCCGGAATCGCGTAATAGGCCGGATCGTCTTCGTGCATCTTCTGGTGAGCCCGTTTGACCCAGCCGGCGACCGAGTGCGTGCCGCCGACGTAAGCCAGCGATTCGCTGTACCGTTCGAGTTGTTCGATCTTGTGCAACACCTCGGGCTGCAGCATCGCGTCCTTTTTCGAGGCCGTTATGACAATGTTCAGGTGGCTGGTGCCGTCGAAACGCTCGTTGAGGATGTTGGCGGCCCGGACGATGGGGTGGTGGTCCTTGAAGGCCAGGATCCGGGCGTCGTTGATGATCAGCTTCGACGCACCGAAGGCCACCACGGCAATCAGCACCGCCGTGAGCAACAGCACCATACGCCAGCGGCGGAAGGCGAAACTGCCGAGCCGGCCGAGCATCCGGCCCGTGGCGTCGACCGCCCGAACCTCACCGGCCGTGCCGCGCGATCGGACGAATGCGCCGCTCGTCTTCAGCGGCAACACCGCCAGACCGGCGGGGATGACCGTATACGAGTAGATCAGCGCCCCGATCACGCCCGCACAGGTAAACAACCCGAAGTAGCGGATCGGCGGCATGATGCCAACCAAGTAAAGTGAAAAGAAACCGGCAACGTCGGTCGCCGAGGTAATCAACACCGGATACCAGAGGGCCATGCAGGCATCGACGATCAACTGCTGCCGCGTCCGCCCGTCCAGATGGAGTTGCTCTTCGTAGTACTGCCCGACCAGGTGCAGCGAATCGGCCACGCCGACGGCCATGATGACGACGAAGATGCCGTTCGTGACGATGTAGACCGGCACGCCGCTCAACGACATCAGCCCCAACGCCATGGCCGAGGCCCCGCCGATGACGCACATCGGCAGAACCATGCCGCGGGGCGTGCGATAGGCCAACACGATCAGCAGGAACATGACCGCCGGACAGATGAAATTCATCCGCAAGGCGTCCTGCGAGACGGCCGCCCCCATGTGCGCCCGGACGGCCGCCTCACCGGCAACGACCAACTCCTCGTCGCCGGTGGGGAAGTCTTCCAGAAGAGCTTGCAACTGGCGGTAGAGTTCGTCGGCCTGTTGCTCGCTCTTGGGACGGATGAGGATGCATGCGGCCGAGCCGTCCTCCGCCACAAGTGTCCCCCGATAGAGTTCGTAGCTGAACACGTCCCGCTTCAGGGCGTCGATCTGTGCGGCCGTCGCGGGGACCTTTGGCATCAGCCGCTCGAATCCCGGCTCACCGTCCTCGAAGTAAATGCCCGACTCCGAAGCCAAACTGAGCACGTCGCCCGGCTCGACTCCCGGCAGATCCTCGATCCTTTCGGTCAAACGCTGAATCAGCCGCACCGAGTCCGGAAGCAAGAACCCCCCGGGCCCGTCGCGAATGACGCCGAGGGCGAACGGTTCTCTCAGACCGAACGAATCTTCGACCTCCTTCTTCAAGGCAAGCGCCGGGTGTCCCGGCGGGATGAACGCGTCGGGGCTGGTGTTGGATTCGAGCAAAAGAATCTGCGAGGCGAGCCCCAGCGCCACAACGGCGGCGATGGATAGTACCACAATAGGGTGGGAAGTGACGAAGTAAAAAAACTGTCGCATGTCGGTGTCGTCGGGGGTGGTGTCGGGCAGCCAGCGCATTGACCGTTAAACTAAAGGTGTTATACTAGAAAGTCTGTCATCAGCGGTCAAGCTGAACCATCCATTCAGGTGGTATCGTTGTGGCTCCTTTGGGGGCAACCTGTCTTAAAGGGGGAACTCTGATGCGAAGCGCTCCGCATTTGCGGCTGGCAACTGTCGTTGCCGTGGGCTTCGTGCTTGGTGGTTGCCAAGATACGCCCCCGAAGCCCGACCCCGCGGGCATCTCGTCGGCCGAAGCCTCCGCCGATCCTAATCAGGCGCAGTCGGCCGGTTCGAGCGATGCCCGGGCGTTCGTCGATGTCACGGACGAAGTGGGCGTTCGGTTCACGCACCACAAGCCGGTGCTCGATAAGAAACTCGACAACATCATGCCGTGGATGGCCTCGGTCGGAGCCTCGGTCGCGGCAGTCGACTACGACGGCGACGGCGACATCGACCTGTACGTTACGAATTCCCAACTGGGCAAGCCGAACGGTCTGTATCGCAACAACGGCGACGGCACCTTCACCGAGGTTGCAGTCGAGGCCGGCGTCGACGACGCCAATCGGGAACACGGCGTCTCGACGGCCGTGGCCTTCGGCGACTACGACAGCGACGGACACCTCGATCTGTACGTCGTCAAATGGGGATGGAACCTGCTCTACCGCAACAACGGCGACGGCACCTTCACCGACGTGACCGACCAGGCCGGCGTCGGAGACCGGGGCAACGGAAACGCGGCCGTCTGGTTCGACTACGACGACGACAGCCATCTGGATCTCTACGTGGGCAATTACTTCCGCTACGTCGATCTGTGGAACCTCGAAGACTCGCGCCAAATGCACGAGGACTTCGAAACGGCACGCGACGCGGGCCCCAACGTACTTTACCACAACAACGGAGACGGCACTTTCACCGAGGTGGCCGCCGAGTTGGGCGTCGACGATACCGGCTGGACGCTGGACGTGGGTTGTGCCGACTACGATAACGACGGCGACCAGGATCTCGTCTTGGCCAACGATTTCGGGCAGGATCGCGTCTACCGCACCAACGCCGACGGAACCTTCACCGACGTCACCGACCAGGCAATCGGCTGGGACACGAACAAGGGAATGAACGTCGACTTCGGCGACTACAACAACGACGGCAACCTCGATCTCTACATCACCAACATCTGGACCAAGGACTACGTGCAGGAGGGTAACCAGCTCTATCGCAACCTGGGCGACGGGACGTTCACCGACATCTCGTTCGAGGCCGACGTCTACGACGCCGGTTGGGCCTGGGCGGGCCGGTTCTGGGACTACGACAACGACGGCGATCTCGATCTGATCGTGGCCAACGGCTACATCTCGGCCGACCGCGACACCGAGTACTTTCGCGATCTGGCCAACACCGTGACCAAGCCGGGGTTCGATTCGGCCGACGCACGGAACTGGCCGACGATGGGTAGCTCTTCGTTTGCCGGATACGAGCCGATGCGCGTCTGGCGCAACGACGGCGACGAAACCTTCACCGAGGTGGCTGCCGAGCTGGGGCTGGCCGACGTGGGCGACGGCCGCGGGCTGGCCATCGCCGATTTCGACGACGACGGCGACCTGGACGTCTATGTCTCCAATCAGGGGCAGGACGGCGTCTTCTATCGCAATCGAATCGGCGCGAAGAACAATTGGCTGAAGGTCGATCTGGCCTCGACCACCTGCAATCCCAACGCCATCGGTGCCCGGGTCACGGTCGTTGCCGGCGGCCTGACCCAGATTCGCGAGGTCAACGGCGGAAACGGCGATCACAGCCAGTGTCCCTACCGGCTGCATTTCGGGCTGGGCGATCGGAAGACCGTCGAGCTGCTCGAGGTCCGCTGGTCCAATGGGTACGTGCAGCGGTTGACCCGGGTCGAGCCGAACCGGACCCTCGCGATCACCGAAGACACGCCGCCGGAGTACCTGGCCGAGCGCCGGCTCTGGAAGGAAGCCCAGCTCGAGGCCCGAAAGCTGGAGATTCAGCGAGAACAGCAACTCGCCGCGGCCGCCGCTCAAACCGAGCCCGCAGACGATCAGCCGACGCAGTGGGCCGAGATGGCCAAGTTCAAACGAGAATACTTGCGATTCACTACGGCAATTCACGCTGCGCCGGCCAATCCGCAAACGCGGCATGACTTCGCCCTGCTGCTGGACAAACAGGGGCGGCACGTCGCGGCGCTGGACGAGTTGGAGCGGGCCATCCAACTCGCCCCCGACCGGCTCGTCTACGGCAACACCTACCGCGAGTTGGTGCGGCGATACGGACACGTCTACTTCGATCGCTCGATCCGTTTCTTCGAGGATCTCGCCGAGAAGCATCCCAAAACGACGATGGTCCGCTTGAACAAAGCGCTCGCCTACGTCGACAAGATGCCGTATCCGAAGTTGGGAATCGTTCACCAGGGCATCCTCTCGAACAAGTCGCTCGAGGAGTTGGATGCCATTCTTCTGGACGACCCGACCTGCTGGACGGCGAAGTTCATCCGCGGAATGAATCACCTGCACTGGCCGAGAAAGTTGGGACACGCGCCGACGGCGATCACCAACTTCAGCGAGTTGATTGCCATGCAGCAGGCCTTTCCCCCCGAGAAGCGGGGCGACCACTTCGCCCTGGCCTACGTGGCCCTGGGTGACGCCTACGTGAAGAACCGCGCCGCGGGGCTCGAAGAGAACCTGGCCAAGGCACGCCAATCGTGGCGGGACGGGTTGAAGCGTCACCCCGACTCACCCGAGTTGCAGAAGCGGCTCGAAATGATGGAAACGACCGACGAGGAATTGATCGAGTTCGTCCGCAAGCGGCGAGGGTTGGAGGATCCCGTCGATACCGATCTTTCCCGTGTCTGGGGCGACACGGAGGATCGCACATGAGTCGAATCGGTCGTTCGAGTCTCGCGGCAGCCATGGCCCCGATCGTGCTGGCTTGCCTGGCAACCGCCGCGTCGGCAATCCCGCCCGAGACGGCACGCGAATTGGACACCCGGCGGCTGTTGGCGACGGCTCACTACGAGAACGGAGATTTCAAAGCCGCCGCCGCCGAATATCGCCGCTGCATCGTGTTGGACGAAGCTTCGGCCGTCGACCGCTTCAACCTGGCCCTGGTGCTTACCCGCGCAACGCAGTACGAAGAGGCAATGCGCTTGCTCGACGAAGCCCAGCAGCTCGATCCGAATCTGCAGGCCGTCCACTATATCCGCGGCATCATCCACAAACGCCGGAGCAAGTACGACCGGGCCATCGAGTCGCTACAGAAGGTCATCTCCGACGACCTGCAATGCTGGGGAACGCACTACAACCTGGGCACCTGCTACAAGTATCTGCGACAGTACGACAAGGCCCGGGCTCAGTTCGAGGCGGCCGCGCGCATCGATCCGAACCACCCCAGCGCCCACTACCAGTTGATTATCCTCGCACGTCGGGCCGGCGACATAGAGCGTACGGCCCGCCATATGGAAATCTTCGAGCGTGTCAAGAAGACCATCGACGAATCGGAAAAGACGCCCGAGGCCCTCGAGCGGAGCAAGTTCTCCGATCTGATCCAGTCGCCGAAACTGACGGAGGAACTCGTGCCCGAGACGGCCGTTCGCGTAAGTTTTACCGACGTGACCGCCGCCGCCGGTTTGCCGTCTGCCGAGCCATCGCCCTTGCCACCGGCGCTGCCACGGCGACTTGACAAGGTCGGCTATAACGTGAAGTTGGTTGCCCGGCGCTACGTGCCGGCCACGGGAGGTGCGGTGGCGCTGGGCGATTACGACGGCGACGGCGATCTGGACATCTACGTTGTCCACTGTGCGGCCGACCCCGAAGCGTCGGCCAACCGGCTCTACCGAAACGAAGGCAACGGACGGTTTTCCGACGTCACCGCGACCGCCGCGGTCGGCGACGCCCGCATGGGTACCGACGCCGTCTTCGGCGATTACGACAACGACGGGCACAACGACCTCTACGTCGTCAACTACGGTCCCAACGTCCTCTATCACAACCGGGGCGACGGCACGTTCGAGGACCTCTCGGCGCAAGCGCGCGTCGACGAGCCGCAGTTCGGGCGCGAGGCCCTCTTCGTCGACTACGACCACGACTCGGATCTCGATATCCTGGTGGTCAACGACGTGGACCTCGCCGATCCGCCCCCGGCCGAGCAGTTTTCGCTGCCCGAGGATTTCTTCGGCCAGGTCAATACGTTGCTGCGCAACAACGGCGACGGCACCTTTACCGATCAGACCGACGAAGCCGGATTGCTGGTCGATTTCTCGCAGAGCCGGGCCGTCGTGTTCGCCGATTTCGACGCCGACCATGACGCCGATCTGTTCGTCTGCAACGCCGACGCGCCGAGCCTGTTGTTCGCCAACGCGCGGCTGGGAAAGTTCACGACCCTCTCCGGCCGCTTTACGCCGGCGATTCATAAGGGCACCGTGGCCGTGGCCGAAAGCGATTTCAACCGTGACGGCGATGCCGATCTGCTGGTGGCCGGCGGCCGCGGACTCTACCTGTACGACAACGACGGCGAAGCCCGGTTTACGGCAACGACCGTGCCGCTGCCCGCCGGTTTGGCCGTCTCGGGCGTGGGACGAATCGACGTGTTCGACTACAACGACGACGGTTGGCTCGACCTGCTGTTGGCCGGCGCCGACGGCCGGTCCGTCGCGCTGCTGGCCGGCAGTCCGTCGGGACGCTTCCGCGACGTCTCCGCCTCGGCCGGGCTCGACCGGCATTGGGGCCGGATCGCCGATCTGGCCGCCGGTGACCTCGACGGCGACGGCGACGCAGACATCGTCCTGTTGACACGCGACCGCGGGCTGCGGTTGTTGCGCGGCGAAGGCAACGGCCGGCGCCAGGCGATCAGCGTGCGGCTGGTCGGCAAGAAGGTCAATCGCAGCGCATACGGTGCCACGGTCGAGATCGCCGCGAGCGGCCATTACCAGAAACAGACCGTCCGCGACGGCTGGCTGCACTTCGGGCTCGGTGCTCTTCAGAGCATCGACGTGGTCCGAGTGACCTGGCCCAACGGGGTCGCGCAGAACGTGATCGACCCGCCGATCAACTGCAACCTAGATATCGTCGAGCGGATCCGAATCTCGGCCTCCTGCGGGTTCCTCTGGGCCGACGGTGGTGACGGGTTCGAATTGATCAACGAGATCCTCGGCGTCGGGCCGCTGGGCGTTCCCATGGCGCCGGGCGTTTACCATCCGCCCGACTGTACCGAGCTGACCAAGATCGAGTCGCATCAACTCGTCCCCAAAGACGGCATCTACGAGTTGCGGTTGACCGAAGAGCTGCGCGAAATCATGTTCGCCGACAAGATCACCTTGCGCGTGGTCGACCATCCCGCGGGGCTTCAGATCGTTCCGAACGAGATGTTTACCGCGCCGCCGTTTCCCGAGGACAAGTTCTTTGCCGTGAAGGAACCGCGGCGTCCGCGCCGGGCGGTCGACGATCGCGGGACCGACGTACTACCGCTGGTCCTGAAGCGCGACGGGCGATTCCCGACGTTTCCGACGACGCCCTACGAAGGCCTTGCCCGACCGCACGCGATCACGCTCGACCTGGGGGATCTGTCGGGTGCCGAGCGAATCACGCTCTTCCTCGACGGCTGGATCTACTGGCCCGAGTCGAGCACGGTGACGGCCATCGCCCAAGACGCCCGTTTCGACATCGTGCCGCTGTCGCTGGAGGTTCGCGATGCCCGCGGCCGCTGGCAAACGGTGATCGAGTCCGTTGGGCTGCCGACCAGCAAGGGTCTGGTCGTGCCGGTGGACCTCTCCGGCCGGTTCCCCGGCGACGACTACCATGTGCGGCTCTCGACGAATCTGTGCGTTTATTTCGACCGCATCTTCGTTTCCACCGGCGACGAGGCTCGCGCGTGCCGCGTCAGCGAATTGCCGGTGGCCGAGGCCGACCTGCACTATCGTGGGTTTTGCCGGATGGAGCGCGACCGTTTCGGCTTCGAGCGTTTCGACTATGCCGATTTCAAGCGGACCGGACCTTGGAGCCCCCCGCAGGGGATGATGACACGTTACGGGACGGTTACGCCGCTGCTGGCGGAGGCCGACGACCGGTACGTGATCTTCGGGCCGGGCGACGAGTTGACGATGCGCTTCGACGGTCGCCGGCTACCCGACTTGCCGACGGGCTGGGTTCGCGATTTCATCTTCTACGCCAACGGCTGGGTCAAGGACGGCGATCTGAACACGGCGCTGTCCGATAGCGTAGGGCCGTTGCCGTTCCACGGAATGTCCGGTTATCCCTATGCGGCGGACGAGCATTATCCTCGCACGCCGAAGTTCGAGCGATACCTTCGTCAGTACAACACCCGATCAAGCACGGCCACCGTCGGCCGGCTACGTCAGCGAAGCCCCGGAAGTGGAACCACAGATGAACACAGATGAACACAGATGAGAAGGAATAGGGAGAAGGAGGACGGCAGGAATTACTTTGCCGACCGTGCCGCGATAGAGATTCGATAACAAACCACGAAGTACACGAAGGACATTGGTTGCGGCTTCGCTGCATTAGGTCGATGAAACGACATAAAAAGGACTTCCTGGTCGGCGTGATCATTTCGATTGCCGCCTTGGGACTGTTCGCGGCCGGTTGTACCCGGGACGCCGAGCGGCCAGCCCGGAATCCCGCCGGGCAAACCGCTGAGGAAGAGCCTTCACCGGCCATACAGCCCGAGGAAGCCACCGTTGCGACCGAGTCGATCCCGGCGCCGATTTCGGACGAGTCAGCCGTCGGCGAGAAGGACGCATCGATCCGGCTGCGAGACGTGACCGAACGGACGGGCGTCACCTTCGTCCACACCGACGGCAGCCGCGGCGAGCGTTACATCGTCGAGACCGTCTCCGCCGGGCTGGCATTGTTGGACTACGACGGCGACGGCGACGTGGACATCTACTTCCTCAATGGGGCGCCGCTGCCGGGCGACGCTGCCGTCGGCATACGGCCGCGCAACGCTCTCTATCGCAACGACGGCGATTGGAAATTCACCGACGTCACGGCCGAGGCGGGCGTGGGCGATCCGGGATTCGGCCTGGGAGTTGCCACGGCCGATTACGATAACGATGGGGATCAGGATATTTATCTGAACAATTTTGGCCCGAACGTTCTCTACCGTAATAACGGCGATGGCACCTTTACCAATGTGACCGAGCAGGCCGGCGTTGGCAACGGAGATCAGGTCGGGGCGGGGACCTGCTTTCTCGACATGGACGGTGACGGCGATCTGGACCTGTTCGCGGCCAACTACGTGAAGTTCACGCTTCAGAACCACGTCATCGGCGAGTCGGACGGATTTCCCATCTATGCCGGTCCGATGGACTATCCACCGTCGGCCGATACGCTCTATCGCAACAACGGCGACGGCACGTTCACCGACGTGAGCATCGCCGCGGGGATCGCCGCACACGAAGGCCCGGGCATGGGGACCGTCTGCGCCGATATCGACAACGACGGCGATACCGACATCATCGTCGGCAACGACGCGGCCGCCAACTTCTGTTTCCAGAACGACGGGTCCGGGAAGTTCACCCAAACGGGGCTGATGAGCGGCCTGGCATACGACTCCGATGGAAAGGCCCAGGGAACGATGGGCGTGGAGTGCGGCGATTTCAACAACGACGGGTTGCTCGATTTTCTGATGACCTCCTATCAGCGGGAACGGACCACGCTCTACCGGAACTTCGGCGACGGTTTCTTCGAAGACGCGACCCGGGAAACCGGAGCAGGAGCAGAGACGTTGGCCCACGTGACCTGGGGCAGCGGCCTGGTCGATTTCGACAACGACGGCCATCGCGATATCTTCATCGCCCGGGGCCACCTGCACGACAACATCGAGCAGTTCGACGATTCGACCACGTACCTTGCGAGAAACGTTCTGCTGCGAAACACGGGCAACGAGAAGTTCGTCGATTGTTCGGACCGGTGCGGCGATGGCTTGGCGATCGCGCTGAGCAGCCGCGGCGCTGCGTTC